>NZ_LVCU01000596.1:0-1819 GCF_001647185.1 Rhodococcus sp. EPR-147 | reverse complement strand
CACCGACTGCTGCAGGATCAGAGAAACGTTCTGCGGGTTGAGAAACGAGCTCGAGATCGAGCTGAAGACGATGACGGCGATGAGGAGTGCGGCCATCGGCCCGAGCAGCGGTTCACGCAGAATGGTCCCTACGTTGAACCGGCTCGGAGCCTTGGGCTCGGCGGCGGTGTCAGTACTCACGGATCAGTCCTCGTGTTGGGGCGATGGTCCGGGAATCCGCGATCAGCCCCAGCAATTCTCTTCGCCCCACGCGGTGTCCTGCGACTCGATTCCGTCGACGGGCTGATCGGTGACCAGCTGCGAGCCGGTGTCGTTGAAGCCGCTGGGCTTGGTGCCGTCCTCGGCGAACTTCACCACAGCGTCGACACCCTGCTCGGCCATCTTCGCCGGGAACTGCAACACCGTCGCGCCGATGATGCCGGCCTTGACGTTCTCGATGCCGGTGCAGCTGCCGTCGATCGAGCCGATGGTGATCTGATCGGCGCGGCCGGCAGACTGAATCGCCTGGTACGCACCCGCTGCTGCGGGCTCGTTGATCGTGTACAGCGCATTGACGCCCGGTGCGCGCTGCAGCAGGTTCTCCATGGCGGTCTGCGCCTTGGTCTGATCGCCGTTGGTGTTCTCCTGGCCGACGATCTCCGGCGAACTGTCGGTCAGGCCCATGCCCTCGAGGAAGCCGTCGTGACGGAACGTGTCGACCGTGCCGCCCGCGGTGCCGTCGAGCATGATGACCTGGGGCGCAGTGGTTCCGAGCGTGCCCTTGACCCATTCGCCCTGGCTGACGCCTGCGGCCTTGTTGTCGGTGGCGAACGTGGCGTCGACCGCGTCCTCGGGGTCGGTTGCGGTGTCGAGGGCGATGACGACGACGCCGGCGTCCCGTGCCTTCTTGATCGCGTCCAGGACTCCGGTGGACGAGTTCGGGGTGATCAGAATCCCCTTCACGCTCTGCCCGACCAGGTTCTCGATGGCCGCGACCTGTCCCTCGTTGTCACCGTCGAAAGCGCCGGCCAGAGCCACCAGCTCGGCTCCGCTGGAATCCGCCTGCGCCTGCGCTGCCTCGCGCAGCTTCACGAAGTACGGATTGGAGTCCGTCTTGGTGATGAGTCCGACCTTGACGCTGTCCGAATCCGAACTGCTGCAAGCGGTCAGACCGAACACGAGCGAACCGGCCATGAGCGCGGTGCCGATCGTCAGCGCGGACTTCCGACGGTGATTGAACATGTGGACTCCCTTGTCCCCTAGCCACGCGGTCGCGTCGCTCGATTGCAGGAGCCTAGAACGCATACAAGCGCTTGCGCATGCGCTTTCGCCGAAACAAACCTGGATTTTTTTCACCGACCGGGCAGACGGTTCGTGACGGGGGTCACGTGGTTTGGGTCGACCCGGTTCGCGTCGCCCCGGTCCCCGCAAATGCCACGCACCACCACCCATCACTTGTTCGGCGGCGAACCCTCCCCCGTCCGCCGAAACCGAGTCCCCAGCCGCCTCCCCGCCGCCCCCGGTTCCCGCAAATGCGCGCGCGTTTGCCATCCGCGCGCGAACTCGCGCCCGATCACCTGGCTAATCCGTGAGCACCTGGCGAATGCGCGCGCATTTGCGATCGCCGCCGATCAGCCCCCTCCAGCGATCAGCCTCCGACGCCCGAGTACCCGCCTCCCCCGGTTCTCCCCGCCGCCCCAGTTCCCGCAAATGCGCGCGCGTTTGCCATCCGCGCGCGATTTCGCGCCCGATCACCTGGCTATTCCGCGCGCACCCAACGAATGCGCGCGCATTTGCCCCACCCAGATCACCCAGCAAATGCCACGCACCACCACCCATC
>NZ_LVCU01000595.1:0-31074 GCF_001647185.1 Rhodococcus sp. EPR-147 | reverse complement strand
CTGCTTGGCCGGTGTAGGAGTTCTTGTCTCCCTCGGTGAGCTCGACGTTGTCGGTGAACGGCGTCAACAACGCTCGGGGATGCAGGTGGTCGACGCGTACGGCGTTGATTTCGATGCACAGCACGATCAGCACCGACGAGACGTAGAGGAAGCCGAGCAGGCCGAGGACGATCGCGAAGATCCCGTTGCTGGCGCTGGCGTTGCCGACGACATAGCGAATGTAGATGCCGCCGAACGATTGCAGTGCCTGCCAGATCACCGCGGCGATCGCGGCGCCGGGCAGAACTTCGCGCACACTCAGGGCGCGGGCGGTCCCGATGCGGAACGCGGCAATGAAGACCACGGCGTTGACCACGACCGCTCCGACGAGTGCCAGTGCGCCGCCGGCGAATCCGAACACGCCCGAGGACGCGACGCCGTTGAGAACGGTCAGGCCGATGATGGCGGTGCCGACGGTACTGAGCAGCACCAGCCCGCGCAGCCGACCCTTGATCGGATCCGGTTGTTCGTTTCGCGGGACCGACCACGCGGTGTTCATCGCGTACTGAGCGGCCAGTGACACTCCCAGTCCGCCGTACAGCGACCCCACCACGCCGATGACGATGGCGGTCGTTCCGCCGCTGAGGCGATCCGGCTGTCCGAGTTGATCACCGATGACCGGGATCTGGCTCATGGCCGAATCGATGATGCGGGTCTGCAGTTCGGGGTCCCCGGCCAGCACGATTCCCAGCACGGTGGTGAAGAGCAGCAGCAACGGGAACAACGACAGGAACGAGTAGTACGCGATGAGGGCCGCGAGGTAGCCGCCACGGTCGTCGAGAAATTTGTACAGCACTGCCAGCGGGAAACCCGCCGACGGATGCCTGCGCTGATAACTGTCCACCTTGGCGACCATCATCGGACGAATGTAACCACCGCAGGCACCACGGAAACGTCGACGGTACGTGTGACCCAGATCTCAACATGCGAACGTGCGCTTTCGTCGACGGGCTCCGACTAAGTCTTCAGTACCAACCCGGCACGAGGAAAGGAACTCACATGAGCTTCATCGACAAGGCCAAGAACGCAGCAGAGGACGCCATCGGCAAGGCGAAGGAAGTTGTCGGCGACGCCACGAACAACAAGGACCTCGAGGCCGAGGGCAAGAAGGATCAGGGTTCGGCAGGCGTGAAGAAGGTCGGCGAGAACATCAAGGACACCTTCAAGTAAGTCGTATCTCTGTGAGGGCCGTCGATCAGGTGATCGGCGGCCCTCGCGCTGTGCGACGTACAACCGTTTCGGCGGAAGCGTATAAAGTGCACAGCGCTGGCTCTCGAGCCGGCACGGGCGTCCAGCAGAAGGCGCAAGATCGTGGATCTCTCCGGCGAAGAGCGGCAGGGGTCCTACGCGAGAGGACCGTGTGAATGTCGCAATCATCGCCCGATGTGCACCTTCCCGGATCGTCCCCTGCATCGTCACTCGCCGAATTCGCGCGGTCGTTGCGTGATACCCGCCGTTCGATGCCCGAGACGATGGCAGAGATCTTGCGCACCTCCATTCGGCTCATACCGGGTGCAACCGTCGGCTGCGTCACCACGGTCAGCAAAGGCGTCCGCACCGTGGTGGCATCCACCGACCCCCTGGCCGAAAAGCTGTGTCGACTGCAGTACGAGCTCGACGAGGGCCCGATTCCCACCGAGGTTCGCCACTTCGATGTCGTCGTCTCGGACGACCTCACGTCCGAGCCACGATGGCCGGAGTTCGCGGTTCTGGCCGTGAACGAGGGATTCAAATCCTTGGCGGCGTTTCAGCTCTACAGCAACGCCGACGACCTCGGTGCCTTGATCTTCTACAGTGACGAGCCGCGTGCCTTCGACGTCGACGCGGTCGAGATCGGGGAAGCCCTCGCAGCGCATGCCGCCATTGCCTTGCTCAGCGCCCGCGACAACGAGCAGTTCCGGACGGGCCTGGCCAGTCGCGACATCATCGGCCAAGCCAAGGGAATGATCATGGAACGCTACGATCTCGACGCGGTGCAGGCGTTCGAGCTGCTGGCGAAGCTGTCACAGCAGCAGAATCAGCCTTTGCACAAGGTGGCTCACGACTTGGTCGATACCGACCACCCGACCAATTCGACCTTCTGACGACCCCCAGGTTTCGATCTTTCGGTCACGAGGAAAGCAGTCGTTGGTATCGGCAGGCAACACGCGATACCCGCGGGCGGTTATGTCGTTGAGCCAACAGCGATCGACCGCTCGTCGCTAGCGCTCCGGTTGGCAGGTCGGACACCACCATGTTCGACGCTTGTCCGGGTCTCCTGGTGTCTCCGCGACCACCCGAATCGACGTTCCACACCGCAGACACGGCTTTGCGGCCCGCCCTGCAACCCAGTGTGATCGGCCCCGGCGAGTGTCCCCGGTGGTCACCTGCATCGCACCCGGAACTGTCGCCGAATGACGCATCGCCCGCTCGAGCAACGCGACCAATCTCTGCGCGTCGACATCACTCGACGGCGTCCACGGCCACAGGCCGCGCAGAAAACACAGCTCGTTGGCCCACAGATTTCCGGGACCGGCGATGACCCGCTGATCCAACAACGTCGCAACGATCGGCCGACTTCCCTGGGCCGCGATGTTGGCAACTCCGCGCTCGGCGTCGAACGTCGGGTGCAGCGGGTCCGGCCCGAGATGCGCGATCAGCGCGTTCATGTCCTTCGTGTATCCGTAGTCGACGACCGGCAGCAGAACTCCGTAGGCGGTCGGCCCGTCGACCACGGCAAGCCGGACGCGCACGTCGGGTCGGATGCGCTGCGGAATCGAACGACCGGCCCGCACCACCGTCCACGAACCGCTCATCCGCAGATGCGTGTGCAGCTTCGGGTCGTTCTCGAAATCGGTCAGCAGATGTTTGCCGTGTGTCCGATGCCCGACGACGGTTCGCCCGGCCAGATTCTCGACTGCGTGCGCCGGCACCTGCAGCCTTCCGGCCCGCAGCGTCGCGCCGTCCAATGCTCGACGCAACCTCGCGGCCAGTGCAAATACGGTGTCGCCTTCGGGCATGCTTCTGGGGTATCCCGCTCGGCACAACCGTAATCGCACGCTCGGCCCGCTCGTACGATGAGCGCCTCCGCCGACGCCGACATCACCGTGAAGCGACACCGGCCGGACGCGCCGGACAGTCGTTGGACCTCGTCGACAGACCGTGAGCCCAGGGCGCGACCGACGACCGGAGAATTCCCGACGGCGTCGGCCGCAATACGGATTCGAGTTCGGCCAATGGAACCGGTGCCTCGACGAGGGATTCCCACGGATACTTCTCGCCGGTATCACGGAGGAAGGCAACGGCCTGGTGGAGGTGCCGCGGCTCGTAGTTGTGGATTCCTGTGATGGTCAGCCAGTTTCGGACCACCGCTTCGGGGTCGACGGTGATCGGGGCACCGGGCGCGACGGAGCCGGCGAGGACGAGCCGCCCACCGACGTCGAGTCGCCCCGAGGCCGCCTGCACAGCCGAGGACGATCCGGAGAAGTCGATGGCCACATCGGTGTGTGCACCGTCGTCCTCCACGGCCCCGAATGCACGGGATTGTCTCTGCCGCTGCAGGTCTCGGTCGAGAACCGACACCGCTGCACCTCGCTCCCTGGCCGCCGCAGCGGCGGTCACCCCCAGCATCCCTGCCCCGACGATCAGCACTCGTCGACCGTCGAGCGCACCGGCGGCGTCGAGGGCGGCCATCACCGTCGCTGTCGCACACGCTGCGGGCGCGGCGACGGCGTCGGGCATGGTGTCGGGAATTCGGACCACTGCGGTTCCGCGTGGGAGCACGATGTGTCGAGCATAGGAGCCGCTGAGAGCCCATGCGCTCTCGGCAGACTCGTGACCCACCTTGCGCACGGCCGAACATTTGGCCGTGAACCCGCGGACACATCGGGCGCACCGACCACAGCACACCGTGACCGACCAGACGATCCGATCTCCCACCTCGACAGCCGATACCGCATCGCCGACGGCAATCACGTGACCGACGGCCTCGTGCCCGAGCACCGACGGGCACGCACCGTGCCGTCGACCGGACACGGTGTGCAGGTCGCTTCCGCACACCGTGGCGAGATCGACGCGCACCAACACCTCACCCGATTCGAGAGTGGGAATCTCCATGTCCCGCAGTTCGATTCCACTCCCCGTCCAGACGGCGGCCTGTGTCAGACCAACAATGATCTGATCCATCCGGAGATCCTTTCCACGATGTACACGACGACGAAGATGACGAGAACGATCGCACCGGCGACGTCGAAGTTCAGAGTACGAATCGACTCGAAGAGCAGGAAGCCGATACCGCCTGCACCGACGATCCCCAGGATGGTCGAGGTGCGGATGTTCACGTCGAGCAGATACAGGCTCGAACCGACCATCGACGGAATGGCCTGAGGAACAACGGCACTCAGTGTCCGATTCCACCAACCGCCACCGACCGACGCCACCGCTTCGAGGGGACCGGGATCGATCTCCTCGATCGCGTCGGCGACGAGTTTGCCGAGAAATCCTACGGACCCGATGGCCAGTGCACAGGTTCCCGCCACCGGGCCAAGTCCGAGCGCCGCGACGAATACGACAGCGAGGATGAGTTCGGGGACCGCGCGGACCAACAGGATCCAGGATCTCGCGACCCAGTACACCGCGGGATGCGGAGTTGCGTTGCGTGCGGCCAGAACTCCGACGGGTATCGACAGAACGATACCGATGGCGGTGGCCACGACTCCGATGGCAACGGTCTGTACGGCGGCGTCGAACAGGTCCGCTCCCAGCGCGGAGAAGTCCGGTGGGACCATACGCCCGAACACCTCGATCGACGGCCCGATCCACGTCAGAAGCGAGCGCGGATCCAATTCGAGCACCACGAACGACGCCACGACCGCGACGACGAGCACGGCCGACGCTCCGATGCGCATCAGTCGATCGCGCTGCGGGCCGGCCGCGGACGGCACCAGCAACATGCGGCGAAGAGCCATCGCCGCCAATTCCATCGCGGCGATGATCACCAGGATCACCAGTACGATGCCGAGAGCACGCGGGTAGATCAGGCCCCGCAGAGCGTCCTGCAGGGCGAACCCGATACCGCCTGCCCCGACGAAGCCGAGGACCACCGACATGCGCAGATTGATGTCGATTCGATAGACGAAGGCTCCGATCCACGCCGGAACGACCTGCGGAACAACGGCGTTGATCATCTCCCGGTAGTAGCCGGCTCCGGCGGCACGGATCGCCTCTCGCGGTCCCACATCGGTCTCTTCGATGGCATCGGCGAACAGCTTGCCGAGCATGCCGATGGAATGCAGTGCAAGGGCGAGGATGCCGGGCAACACTCCGATCCCCAGCGCCCTGACGAACAGCACCGCGAACAGCAGATCCGGCATCGCCCGGCAGAACGTGATGACACCGCGAGCAACGCTGTAGAGGACCGGATGCGGCGAGGTGTTGCGCGCCGCGAGAAACGCCAACGGCACCGAGACGATCGCTGCGAGCACGGTGCCCAGTACTGCCATGAGCAATGTGTCGAGTGCGAGGGAGACGATCCTGCCTGTATCGTCCACGCGGGGCGGCAGCATCCGCTCGAGCAGGTTGCCGACGTCTTCGAGACCGTCGATCAGGGTCGTCGGCGCGAAGTCGATGTACCCCGCCGAGAGCACGGTCAGGACGAGCGCGGCGACGCCCAGCGCCGGGAACAGCCATCGACGTCGCCGCGGATCGTTATGTGCAGCAGTGTTCGTGGGCTTCGGTTCGACCGTGACGGTCATATCGGTGCCACCGTGGTCATGTTTCCGGGGTCGGGCGCGATCCGCTGATAGATCGGCATGATGTCCTCGCGTCGGAGACCGGCGGCCGGGCGATCGAGCACCACCCGACCGTCCCGCAGACCCACGAGCCGATGCGCCCAGCCGAGCGCGAGATCGACCTGATGCAGGGTGCACACCACGGTCAGCTTCTCCTCGCTGCACACCCGCTGCAGCAGATCCATCACCACGCCCGCGTTCTCGGGGTCGAGCGAGGCGACGGGCTCGTCCGCGAGCACGATCCGCGGACGCTGCATCAGGGTGCGTGCGATCGCCACCCGTTGCTGTTGCCCGCCCGACAGCGTGTCGGCCCGCCGCTGCGCGAAGTCCGCCAACCCGACTCGGTCGAGACAAGCCCGGGCTTCCTCCCGCATCGCTTTCGGATAGGTGAAGGCTCCGTAGCGCGGGAAGGACAGGCGACCGATGCCGCCCACGAGTACGTTCTCGAGACAGCTCAACCGACCGACGAGATTGAAGTGCTGGAAGATGAAACCGACATCGCGGCGCAGTTCGCGCACTCGGCGACGGTTCGCCAGATCGACGCGAGTGTCGAGGGCGGTGACGCTACCGGAGGTGACGGGCTGCAACCCGTTGATGCACCGCAGCAGCGTGGACTTCCCGGAGCCGGAAAGCCCGAGCAGTACCAACATCTCACTGTTGTGCACGTCGAGATTCACGTCCCTGAGCGCGGTGGTGGATCCGAATGTCTTGGTGACATTGCGAACGCTGACCACGACATCGCCTCGGTCCATCGGTGCGGACATCATCAGCCCTGGCACTTCTCGGAGCCGGTGACCTCGCATACGTGGCGGACGCCGTCGTAATCGCTGTCCTGCGCCGGCACGACGCCCCAGGCGTCCTCGTCGGTGATGCGGCATTCCTCGGCGCAGATGCCGTCCGCGACGAAGGCATCGGAGTTCATGCCCTCGCTGAAGACGTCCTCGAGCTTCGCGATGGCGTCGGCACCGAGGTCGTGGTTGGCAGCGAAGAGCGAACCGGCGATCATCTCGGACTTCCACACTGTCTTCAGCTCGCCGGGTGCCAGCTCGCCGTTGTCGATCATCGTTCGGTCGACCATGGTGTCGAACGCGAAACCGGCATCGCAATCACCGGCTTTGACGGCCAATGCCGAGGCGTCGTGTCCACCCGCGTAGATCGGGGTCATTGCACTCGAGATGTCGGCCTCCGCACCGGAAGCGATGACATCGTCCTCGATGAGTCCCGCGGTCGGATAGAGGAATCCGGAGGTCGAGCTGGGGTCGACGAAACAGACCTTCTTGCCGGCGTAATCGGCGAGCCCGTCGACCGAGGCATTGTCCGAACGGGCGATTCCGTAGGACTGGTAGCCGGGCGGAGTTCCCTCGTCCTGAACGACGGCACCCAGCGGCGTCATGTCGGCCCCGTTGATTCCAGCGACCACGTAGGCGAACGGGCCGAAGAAGGCGAGGTCGACATTGCCCGCAATCAGGCCCTCGACCACACCCGCGTAGTCCGAGGCCTGGATGAACTCGACGGTTGCTCCGGTCTCGTTCTCGAGGCGCTCGATGACCGGGTCGTAGCTGGCCTTCAGGTCGGTCGAGTTCTCGGCGGGAATGGCAGCGAGCGTGATGGTTTCGGGGAATCCTTGCTCGGTGGTGGCTCCATCGGAAGAACTGGAGCAACCGGCTGCAACGAGTGCGGCAGCCGAGAGCACGGCCGCGGCGGTCACAGCGCGACGGTGAGAGGTGGCGATCATGGCGGGGTGTCCGTTCGGTGAGGTTCGGGCGAGGATGGTATTCACGGCAGAACGATGGGGGGAAGGTCGGCGACGCTGTCGAGTACGTGCGTGGCACCGGCCTCGCGTAGTCGGTCGACGGAGTGAGCTCCGGTGAGCACCCCGACCAGCAGAGAGGCGCCGGCCCGGCGACCGGACAGGATGTCGCTCGAAGTGTCGCCGACGACGGCGACCGCAGCGATGTCACTGACCTCGGCGAACAGCGCAGCGGACAGGACGAGATCCGGATGCGGTCGGCCACGACCGGCCTCACCGGGTGCGAGGAACGCGTCGGGCAGATCCTGCCAGCCGAGCGTGTCGATGATGCGCTTCTGTGTCGGTGCCGAGAAGCCCGTGGTCAGCACGACGCTGATCCCGGACTCGCGGAGCTTCGTGATGGCCTGCGCCGCACCGGGAACGGGCGCGATACCGTCGTCGATGCGGGCGTCGTAGGCCGACTCGAAGGCGCGGTTGGCGGCCTGGGCACGGTCCTCGGTTCCGAACAGTGCACGGAACACCTCGATCTTGGACTGACCCATCGTGTCCAGGACGTAGCGCCGGGCGTCGTCGCGTTCGGGTCCCTCGGATGCGAGTCCGACGGCGGTGGCCGCGACGTCGAACGCGTCCAACACGAGTCCGTCGTCGGTGACGGTGGTTCCTGCCATGTCGAGGACGACGAGTTCGATGTCGGTACTGGTGTTCGGGGTAGTGGAGTTCGGCATGGGAGAGAGACTGCCGTTTGGTATAGACCATCGAGTGGAACTCGAGTGAACGACTCGTGAACGTCACGCAACAGTTAGGTCTAGACCAATTGGTGCTATGGTCGGCTCATGGTTGTGGACAGCGAACCCCGCGTGCTCAAGCACCAGATCGTGCGTAGAAGTCTCGACGACATGCTCGACGGCATGACGGCAGGCGACGCATTTCCGTCCGAGCGCGATCTCGCCGATCGATACGACGTCTCACGCGAGACCTTGCGTCAAGCCATTCGAGAACTGTTGGTGGCCGGTCGAATCGAACGCCGCGGACGAGCGACCGTCGTTGCCGAACCCAAGGTGGTATTGCCGTTGGCCATCGGGTCCTACACCGAGGCAGCGCGCGAGAAGGGCATGAGTGCCACCCGAATTCTGGTCGGCTGGGATACGTTCCGAGCTGACGACGCCCTCGCGGATCTACTCGGAATCGAGACCGGTTCGGAGGTGGTCCAACTCGAGCGCGTCTTCACCACCGGGGACGTCCGAGTGGGTCTCGAGACGACTCGCATCCCCGCACACCGTATTCCGGGGCTGCAGGACAGTTTCGATCACCGAACGTCGTTGTATGCCGAATTGCGAACGCGCGGAGTCGTCTTCGGACGAGTGGTCGACACCATCGAAACCGTCCTTCCCGACGCCCGAGAAGCGGCGCTCCTCACCGTCGACACCCGCACACCGATGTTTCTGCTCGGCCGCGTCTCCTACGACACGGACGGGGTTCCCATCGAACACCGACGGTCGCTCTACCGCGGAGACCGGATGACCTTCACCGCCGTCATGGATGCCTGATATGACCAAAAAATACGACGTCGTTGTCGTCGGTGCCGGGATCGTCGGTCTCGCTCACGCCTATCACGCTCACCGACGCGGCCTGACGGTAGCGGTGGTCGATCATGCCGATCGGGTGGCAGGTGCATCGGTGCAGAACTTCGGACACGCCTGCATCACAGCGCAATCCGGTACTGCACTCGACTACGCTCGGGCCGGCCGCAGCCACTGGCTCGACCTCGCCCGTACGGCAGGTTTCTGGGCTGTCGAGTCCGGTACGCACTGCGTTGCCCGGCACGAGGACGAGTACGCAGTGCTCGAGCAGTTCGCCGAACTGCGGGGCAAGGAGCAGGTACGACTACTGGGCCGCACCGAGGTACTGGACCGACTCCCCATTGCCGACACCGACGTGGTGGGCGGCATGTATCTGCCGCTGGACGTCCAAGTGGACCCACGCGCCGCCGCCCCGGCCATCGCACGTTGGCTCGACAGCTCCGGGGTCGACTTCTTCTGGCGCACCGCCGCAACGTCGTTCGCCCCCGGCGTAGTCCACACCTCGCGCGGGGAACTGCGGGCCGGCACCACCTTCGTCACCGTCAACCACGACATCGATCGACTGTTTCCCGAGTACGCCGAACGCGACGCACTGGTGCGATGTCGGCTGCACATGCTGCGCGCCACGCTCCCCCTCGACTCACCGCTACCCACACCGCTGTTCACCGGTTGGTCGCTCCTCAGGTACTCGGGTTTCGAGAACCTGCCCGCCGTTGCCGACGTCGCTGCCCGCCTGCTGGCCGAGTATCCCGGCTACGTCGGGCTCGATCTGCACCAGATGTACACCCCACAACCGGACGGATCGATCCTGCTCGGCGACACTCACGTTCGTGAGATCACCGCGTCGCCGTTCCAGAGCGAGGAAGGATTCCAGGTGCTGCTCACCGAGGCCCGGTCGCTCTTCGGAGTAGACCGCATCGACGTCACCGAGCGATGGCAGGGAATCTACTGTTCGGCACCGGGTTCGGAGTTCCTGCTGGAGGAACCGGTGGACCGCGTGCACATCGCCACCGTTACCACCGGGATAGGCATGACGACCAGCATGGGCCTGGCGCTGGCCAACGTGGACAGAGCTCTGGCACCGGCCTGAGTGCACCTCGTGAAAACCCAGGTGTCACGGTTACCCGAACAGACTCTGCCCCAGGTAGCCGTCGTCGACCACTCCCGGAAGTATCGCGAACACCGCAGAACCGATCGGGGTGGTCCATTCGTTCAACGCATCGAATTCGTCGAGTCGTTGCTGAATCGGCAGGAACTGGGTGAGCACATCGCGCTGATAGCTCGCGAACAGTAAGCCGGTGTTCGACAGCGATCCGGCAGCCGGTGGGTCGTCGTAGTTGTAGGCCCGCCGGAAGATTCGCTCGCCGTCGTGAACATGCCGTGCCCTCGCGATGTGCGAGGACGGTGGGATGACCGGAATTCCGAATCGATCGGTTGCGTCGAAATCGGCCTCGTCGAACTCGGCGGTTCCGGTCAACGGGGCACCGGTGTCGAGGGTTCGCCCCACCGACAGTTCCCGGCCGGGTCGATCCAACTCGTCCCAGGTGTCCATCTCGATCCGGATGCGCCGCAACACCATCGACGTTCCGTGTTTCATCCAGGGCTGATCGCTCCCGTCGTCCCAGACCAGACCGTCGAAGTCGGTACTTCCGGCCTCCGGATTGACGGTGCCGTCGACCTGTCCCATCAGATTTCGCATCGTGGTGCCCGATTCCTCGGTACCACGCGAACGCCGGAATCCGCGCTGTGTCCAGGCGATCGTCACCAACGAGCGCACGTTCTTGGTCAGTACCCGCACAGCGTGCGCAACGGTGACGGGATCGTCCGAGCACACCTGCAGCAACAGATCACCGCCGGTGAATCCCGGTTCCAGGCGGTCGATTCCGAACGCAGGAAGCCGTGCCAGCCACGACGGCCGCCGATCCGGCAGACCGATCGCATCGAACACACCCGGACCGAGCCCGACGGTCACCGTCAGGCGGGCGGGCTCGAGCGCCAGTTCGGCTTCGGTATCGGCCAGTGCGGGTGCACCGGACGTCAACCGTCCGATGTCCTCCGTCCAGACCTTCAGGATCCCGATCAGCTCGTCACGTCCGACGCGTTCCTGCATGTTCAACCCGACGAACATCGAGTGTGCCTGCGGCGGAACAGTATCGACACCGGCTTGATGGACGCCGCGCCACGGCACGGTCTCACTGCCGGTGGCCGTCTGCTCGGCTCGATTGCCGACGATCCCGTAACCGGTCGCGGCTCCCACGCCCGCGACGCCGAGCGCGGCGACGCCTCCACCGAGGAGACGCCGCCGGCTCAGCGAGCGTGGTGACCGGTTCCCGTTGTCAGCCACCGTGTGCCGGCGCGGGGGTCGCCGACCCGTCCATGTCCATGGTGCCGGGCTCGTAATTCTCCTGGGCCCCGGAGAAGTCACGGACCTGCGCGGTGAACGTCGTGCTCGACGCGTCCTCGAACTCGAGGGTGAATTCCGCGTCGGCTCCGGGGGTCAGCGGCGACGTGACGTCCATCAGCATCAGGTGATCGCCGCCCGCGGCGAGCACGTGCGTACCGCCCGCCGGGATGACGAAGCCTCCCTCCTTCGGCCGCATCACCATCGCCCCGTCCGCCCCGGTTGCCATCTCGTGCAATTCGATTCGGCTCGACGCCGGAGACGATGCACCGACTACGTGCACATCGGAGTCGCCGGTGTTCTGCAGTTCGGCGAATGCCGCCGTCATACCGGAGTCGGCGGCTTTGACCCATTGCTCGCGTACGACGACGGAATCGGACTCCTTCGCCGCGGCGGCGGGCTCGTTGCTGGAGCATCCGGTGAGTACGAGTCCGGTGACCGACAGTGCGGCCAACAGTGTGGAGGTGCGACGGGTGAGATTCATGCCAGTTCGCTTTCGTGTCGAGAAGCAGAGGAATTGGTGGTTCTGGTCCGTGCTCTACGAATCGAGCCGAGCACGACGTCGACGGCGAGGAAGGCCACCAGGCTCAGCCCGAGGAGTGGGACGAACCAGCCGACAGCGACAGCGACGACCACCAACGCGGCGACGGACATCGGTGAGATGCGGCGAAAGCCGCCGCGCAGAGGCGGCCGCCCTGCTGTGAGGCCGCTTGCCTTGGTGGGGCGGCGTTTCCACCACATCATGTAGCCCCTGACGATGACCGATGCCAGCGCGACGGCGAGCGCAAGCAGCGCAAGCTGATTGGCGACCCCGAACAACGTGCCCATGTGCAGCTGAATACCCCAGGCCGACAGCTTGGCCGCGAGGGGCCAATCGGAGAAGAACACGGTGTCGATCACTGTGCCGGCGGCACCGTCGATCGAGATGGAGTCGTTCGACATCACCCAGGGCTGACGGGTTTCGGCGACGACGAACGCCGTGTCGGCCGATTGTGGAATGGACGCTTCCACGGCACCGTCTATTCCGTTGGCTCGGGCGATCCCCAGCACCGAGTCGATGCGTCCGACGTTGTCCTCCGTCGTCGATGCGTCGGCCGGCATCTCCATCGGATGCCCGCCGTGACCGGAGTGGTCACCCGCCGCGGCCGCGTCGGAGGAGCCGATCGTCTTGGTGACGGCGGGGGTGGTCCAGCTCAGTGCCGACCGCAGCTCGGTGACGTTCTCCCCAGCGTAGGTGGACCATGTCAATCCGGTGGCGGACAGGAAGATCAGACCGACGGCGATCCAGATACCAGCCACGCCATGCCAGTTCAAGGACCTGTTGCGGCCCTTCGACTTTCGATCGAAGGTCAACAGCCTGGCCTTGTCGCGATTGCGTCGATACCGCTCGATCCACAGGTACAGGCCGCCGAGCGCGATCACCCACAACCACGAGGCGGCGAGTTCGCTGTAGAGGCGACCTGGCTCCCCCAGGTGCAGATGGCGATGGAGTTCGGAGATCCAGGTGCGCAACGGAAGGGCGCTGGAGGAGCCGTACACCGCCAGCTCACCCACGGACGTCGCGGTGGCGGGGTCGACGAAAACAGCCAGCCGCTGCGATTCACCCAAGCTCGGGTCGGTGAACATGACCCGAGTGGTGTCGCCGGCCTCGGCTGCAGGTCGGACGGCGGCGACGGTGAGGTCGGGTCGTTCGGCCTGCGCTGCCCGAATCTGCTGGGCGACGGGGACGGCCGGACCGGTCGTGTCCACGTGGACGTAGTCGCGATACACGAGTTGTTCGATGGTGGGAGCCACGGCGTAGAGGCCGCCGCTGATGGTGGCGATCAGGATGAACGGTGCCACCAGGATGCCTGCGTAGAAGTGCAGACGCATGATCAGCGGCCGCCAGCTTCGGGGGCGATCGGGAGGGGTGGGCGGCGATGGATCGGCGAGGCGTTCCAATTCAGGTGTGGACATGAGGACTCGTTTCGTCAAGGCATGTGTGGGCGCGCGCAGTGGTGCGCGAGAAGGCATCGCACAGACGATCGGGCGTGCTCGAGGCAGCGCGGATCGCGCGATGTGAGGGCTCGTCGAACAGACAGCGACAGCTCGATACCCGACGCCTACGTACAGGGCGGGTGGGAGTGACGAGCTGCGGTCAGGTCCGAAGCGCAGGCGGTCCGCGGTTTCCGCAGCCCGACAGGTCGAGCAGACGAGGCGTTCCCGGGAGTCGGTAGACCGGAAGTTCAGGGGCGATGCGGGACTCGTCGACGACGAGAGCCGCCAACAGAGGCAGGGCCTCACGTAGCGAGGTCACTGCGCGCCGGATGCCGTGCTCCGCTCCGCGGATGGCCAGAGCGCCGACCAGGATGGCAACCACATGGGCCGCGAACATCTGCTGGGTGAGCATCGAACCGTGATGGTGACCGTCGACGGCGGTGAGCAACAGGTGTCCGACCGACTGCGCGGCAGTCAGGATCATCAGCAGCTGTGCGCGGGGTGCCGCCGGTGTCGGTGCCGCGGCGGTCGCGTAGCCGATCGCAGCGGAGACGACGGCCAACAGCACGATGGCCGCGTCGGATGGAGGCATTCCCCCACCGAACGTGTGCGCTGCGACGGTGACCAGCGCCGACAGTCCGCCCACGGACGCACCGCGCAGGAGCGCGAATCCATCCGTTGGCGCAGACATGGACGGGAGCTTACTACCGACTACACCGAGTAGTAGTCCAGGTACCGGAACGACGCCTCCGAACCCCACAAGCCGGACCGACGGTCTTTTTCCGGTTGGTTATCCTGATCATCGGTACTCGAACCATCAACGGTCGAGCCGCGAGATCGAGAGTGGACTCACATGGCAGAGAATTCGGACGCGGCCCAGGCTCGGGTGTTCGCCGACATGCTGACCGCCGAGATCGCAGCCGCGTCGAGTCGCGTCGAAGAGTCCGAGCAACTGGCGCGCAAGGCCTTGCGGGTAGGCGATTCCCGCAGCCATGTGTGGCACAGCGACGAAGCGCAGACCCAGAAGCAGGCGCTCTACGAGCTGTATCGCCAGCTCGATGCGTTGCGCAACCGGTTTCCCACCGTCCACTCCGGCTCGTAGAACGTCCCGTCGATCGAACTACATAACTTCTTATCGACACTGATTACCATGTTGACTTAGAGTTGGAGTCCATGGCGGAAGATTCGCTCGATTCCACGGTCGCGCGCGTCCAGGACGTGCACCGACGCCTCGTCGATCGCGGCACCGGCGCGAACTTTCCGGCCGTGCCCGCAGCAGACGGAACTTTTGTTCTGCCGTCGCCACCGCCTCTCCCACCGATGCGCCTCGACACAGCACTGCGCGCTCGACGGTCGCACTACCGATTCGCAGATCTGGACGCACTGCAGCTCTCGACTCTCCTCCGGTCCGCAGCGGGGCCCGGCCGGACCTCCGCGCGGACGGACGGCACGACGCACACATACCGGATGAATCCGACTGCCGGCGGTCTCGACTCGATCGACCTGCACCTCGTGGCCCTCCGGGGCTCAGCCGAGATCGACTCGGGGACCTACCTGTTCGATCCACACAGACACGTTCTGAACAGAACCGGTAAGGGACCGTCCGTCGATGCGCTCGAATCATGTCTCGTACAGCCACAATTCGCGCGCCGGGCACCGTTCGTCGCCGTACTCGTCGGACGCCTCGACCGAACCCTGATCAAATACACCGAACGCCACTATCGCGCCCTCCACATCGACGCCGGCATCGCCGCGCAGAATCTCTACTTGGTTTCGACCGCACTCGGATTGGCCTGCTGCGCCATCTCAGGCTTCTACGACGACGAGATCTCTCACTTGCTGCGTCTGTGCCCACTGTCCGTTCCGCTACTGGCTTTCGCGGTCGGCGGACTCGGCGAGGACTGCAAGCAACGGTAACCGCGGCACCCCGAGCCACAGGGCTGCCGTCCCGGCAAGAGCGAGCGCGCCCGCTCCGAGGACGACAGCCGCGGTCACGCCGAACGTACCGGCGACGGCCCCGCCTGCAGCAGCGCCGAAAGGAGTCCCACCCATCGCGATCATCCGCGCCGTGGTGTTCACCCGGGCCTGCAGGTGGTCGGGCGTGACGGACTGACGAACCACGATGCCGTTGACGACGATCATGGTGTTGGCGGCCTGATAGACGATCAGGAGCAGCAGAGAAACGGCGAGTACTCCCGTGATGGACCACGCCAGCATCGACAGGAAGGCCACCACCACGCCGAGACAGGTGATCATGCCGGTGCCCACCATCCGCTGGATGCGCGCACTGACCAGGCTGATCAGAAATGCCCCGAGAGCCGTTGCTGCATAGAGTGATCCGATTCGCGCATCCTCGGCGGCCAGACCGAGCTGACGGACGCCCACGACCACCATCAGTCCCACGACCACACCGTTGGCGACACTCACCCCGACGCCGACCGCAGTCAGGGCACGCACCACACGATGATGCCGAATGAATGCCAACCCCTCGCCGATCGAACTGCCGAGACCGGATCCGACCGGAAACGGCGCGGCCCGCACGGGTAGCGCGATCGTCGAGGTGACCACTGTCGCGACGAGAAAACACAGAGCATCGATCGCGATGGCACCCGGCGGACCCAGCGTCGTCGCAGTGACGCCACCGAGCAACGGGCCTACGATCCCGATGACCGTGCCGACGCTGACGAGCGTGCCTGTCGCGTCGGCGATCCGATGGCGGCCCACCAAAGCCGGTACGACGCCGAAGGACGCGGCATCGAAGAACACGAAAAGAGTGGAGACGGCGAACGCGACGATCATCAGATGTGCAACCGTCACCGACGCAATCAGGTGAGCCACCGGAATACTGGCCAGAGCGAGAGCACTGCAAAGTTGAGTTGCGAGCAGGACTGCGCGACGGTCGTACCTGTCGGCGAGCGCACCGGCGATCAGTCCGAACATCAGGTACGGCAACGACTCCACCGCAAAGGCGACACCGGAGAGCAGCGGCGAGCCGCTCAACTGGTAGACGAGCATCGGCACGGCAACCGTGGACATCGCGTTGCCGATCCACGCGACCGCACGCGCCAGGACGAAACGGCGAAAGCCGGTCACAGACTCGGGGGCGCAGCGAGCAGCAGCGTGTTCGGATCGGTCGGGTCGCAATCGGGTGCGTACCGTCGAGCGATGTCGCGCCACCGAGGTAACCCGAAATAGGGAAATGCGGCTGGGGCGTTGGGAATCAAGCCGGAGGCACAGACCCGGGCCACCCGCAGTGGCGTCGACGCCACGTCCGAGGTGGTGATATCGCAGACGACCACCTCGTGGCCCGCCACCGCGAGCGCGCTCCGCATACCGTCGGCGGTGCCGCGGGGAAGCTCGTCGATCGATACCGTCTCCGCCGGATTCGTGAAACGAGGAAGATATGCGGCCTGAGTACGGGGATCGAGCCACACCTGGGCTTGTGCACCCAGGTCGCGGATGTGTTCACTGCACTCTCCGGCGGCATCGAGGTAGCTGCGATCGGCGCGGTGGTCCAGGTAGAGATCCGGCGACAGCACCCCGGCGCGCATCGATCCGAACACCCAGCCGTCTGCCTCGAGCAGTCCTCGAGTGAAGACCCAACTGTGGATCGCTTCGAGAACGGCCTTGCGTGCCGTGTCGACCGGGTCCAGCTTCGCCGAGAAGCCGCCTGCGACAATCCCGAGTTCGAGATCGTGAACAACGGCCGCTACCACCGGAACTTCGAAGTACGACGGCAGCTCGAGGAGATGACACCGCAGTCGTGAGTCGCCGAGGTCTGCCGCGAGCCCGGGCACCGATGCCGGATCTATCCCCCGCGCAGGGAGGTTCAGGTGCCACCACAGCGACAGCGAATCTCGCTCCACGAGTTCGAGCAGTCCACGTCCGGCGGCGTCGTCGAGCCCCTGTCCTGTGGCGATGCCGGCGTAGTTCAGATGGTGAAGCCACGGGTCCGTCCGGCGCGATCCACTGCGCCAGTTCAGGTACACGTACGAGGCCGGGATCGCGACACGCGCACCGTCGTCCGACACCCCGTCTACCCAGGCGACTCGAGAGTCCTCGGTGAATTGGTCGAAGGGGAAGCCTGCCGAGTTCAGCTGCCACGGCGCGAAGAACTCGAATGTGTCGTTCCCCCAATGGCGGACACCCTCGGCGCGCAGTTCCGCCGGCGTTGCGTAGCGCAGAGTGTTCGGGACGTAGTTTCCGCAGTACCGTTCCACTGCTTCGCCGATCGCGGCGATACGGGCTCCTGCGGGATCCGCGAAGGTGGTACCGAGCGACACCAGATCGCAGGGCCAGTTTCCGAGCGCACGAGTATCGGCGATCTCCGCCGTGAGCCCGACGTACCGTTCCGGCAGACCGTCCAGCCTCTGGACCGGATGCAACGCACGGATGAGTCCGGTCAACGGGTCGACCAGATCGTCTGCACTGAAACCGACCCCGCTCATACGGGCATCTCCAGCTCGATGCCTCGCACGGTGCGCTGCATCGGCACCGCTCGGATACCGTACAAGTGGTCTTCATCGGTGTGCAGATCGCGGGCATATCGGGGGAAGGCGTGGGCCGAGATCATCAGTGTCAGTTCCTCTCCCTCATGGATGTGTGTGGACAGCGGAGCGAGGTGCACGACGGAGCCGAGGGACATGCCCTCGGTGAGCTGCTCCACCTCGCCGCCGCGTCTTCGGGCGAGCAGCATCGCACCCCAGTGCCGGTCGCAGTCGCCGCCGACGACGCGCACCACGGGAGTTCCGACAAGGGTTCCTGCGCGCCACGGCACCGGACGGGTAAGGCAATCCGAGCGTGTCGTCAGGCTGCGAACATCGGTGTCGGACGTGCAGGAAGGGAAGGGCTGCAACGGATTTGCGACGAAGCTGCCACCAGTCAGCGCGACCGTCACTCGGGCGTTCGGCCAGGTCTGCAGCCGCAGCGGACCACCGGGGTGACCGTACAACTGCGCTCCGGTCCACGGGTGACCGTCGAGCACCGCACCCAGCCACTTGCTCATCCGCTCGGCGCGACCCGACGCCTGCATCGAGTGATCCCACGGTCCGAGGGCGAGTGCCGACGGGCCACCCCACGACGACCAGAGGTCTATGGTGTCCTGGCCGAACCAGTCCGCGGTCCCGCCCTGCGCCAGCAGCGGGCAGCGTTGTGCTGCAGCATGGTTCCTGCGCTCCTCATCCACCCTTTCCGACGCCAGTACGGACTGCCACGACGGTATCCGGGGGCTCGACGAGTCTCCGATGTCGGACACCGGCAGCGTCTCCAGCAGATCCGCCGACGCCGAACTCCCGCGAGAGTGGGCAGCATCGCCGTGCTCGGACCACCAGCCGAGGCGAGACTCCAGGTGGAAGGCCCGATCTCGATTTCGCGCCGTCTCCCCCATACCCAGAGCGGGCACCGCGACCGACACACCCGCCAATCCCTCGCATTCACCTGCGGCAAAGGTAGTTTCGATTGCGCAGTGCGCCCCGTAGGACGTGCCGTAGAGGAACAGGAAAGGCGCCTGCGACCACCACGGTTGTGCGGTGATCCATTCGACGCAGGCCAGGCCGTCTGCCCCTTCGCCGTGATACGGGTGGAACGACCCGGCGGAGCCGTACCGGCCGCGCACGTCCTGTACGACGGTGGTGAATCCTCGATCGGCCCAGCCCGCGGCCTCGGCGAGATGAGCTTCGCTGTTGTAAGGCGTGCGAATCGTCAGCACGCCACGCGGACTTCGCGCCGTCACGACGAAAGTACGGAGTCCCCCGACCGAGTACTCGCGTCGCGTCATCGAGGTGGTTCCGGCACAGGAAGAATCGGGTGCCGAGTCACCCGGAGCGTACGGAGGTCGATCGCCGTCACGCAATGGTCGGCCGTGGGACCGATGACCTCCGCCAGGACCTGAGCAGCCACGAACTCGGCCGCCGCGTCGGACACCGGATGAATCGGCGAGATCAATCGCCGCCCGCCGGCACGAGGACCGTAGCCGTCCTCGATTCGTTGCCTGTTCCGACGGGATGCGGCGCGCCGCATCGACACGTCGGTCAGCCGGACCCCCTCGGGCACCACGAGGTACAGATTGCCTTCGCGGAAACAGGCGATCGCCCCTTCGGACCGCAGAGTGTCGACGCCGTCGTCACTCACGGTGATCGATCGAGTCGCGGCATGCCCTGTGGACATACCCACGCGTCCCAGCATCCCCACCAGCGCAGCAGCTACGGAGCCACAGCCGAGCACCGCAACCGTATCGGTGGACGAACTGGAGACGACGTGGCCTGCAGTGAGCAACGCGGACAGCGCCGTCTTCGGTTTCGCAGAGAGCTCCGCTTCGGTACCGGTCAAGGCCCCGGCCAGTTGGTCGAATTCCTCGTGGTCGAGCGCGAGTGCGAAGTGTTCGTCGTCGGCGGTGCGGAGCACGAATCCCGAATCGGATTCGTACAGTTCGGTTCTGGGTGCAAGTTCCATGGCGATGGCCGGCCGGGGTCTGCACATCGTGGTGTGCAGACCCCACCGCGATCAGTCCTCGGCTTCCTCGAAGGGGTTCTCGACCAGGGCGTTGCTGTGGCCCGCGGAGTGTGTCGCCAGGGACACCGGTGACTGGATCGAACGGAACAGCTCGTTGTCGTTCATGGTTCTCCTTCTTCGATGGGCAAATCGGTTGCGGTGCAACCGATCCATGGACTCGACATCGTCGAGGTGTCCGACCCTACGTCAATCGATAATCATTTTCAATAAGGTTCAGGAACTTTCGAGCTCGTTCGTCACCGTGGCGAGCACCAACCGCAACGAAATCGTTCCGCGCCCTGTCGCCCACACCCCGGCGTCCACCTCGATCACCCGATCGTTGCGGGCCGCCGCCACACCCGACCACAACGGATTGCTCGCCAGCCGGTCAGAGAGAGGCTCGCTGTCGGAACCTGATGAAAATGCCTGCGCGAAGACCACATCCGGATCCACCGACGCGATCTGCTCCACCGATACCGTCGCGAAGGCATCGGTTCCCGCCTGCCACGGATAGTCACTGACCTCCGCGAGAAGCGAGCCGACGGGGGTGTCGACGGAATCGACTCCGAGACTGCCCGGTTCGCCGTACATCGACAGCGTCGTGAGGCCTTTCCACTTGCCCGCGGCCGCATCGACCTCGGCGGTGAACGCCTCGGCAGCTGCGTCCGCCTGCTCCTGCCGATCCGTCAAACGGCCTATCGTGCGGAGGAATTCGACCGAATCCCGCCAGGAAGTCGGATTCACCAGGTACATCGGTGCCACTTCCTCGACGGCACCCCGCAACCCGTCCTGCACTCCCCCGAGTCCGATGACGAGGTCCGGTTCCGAGAGCGCGATGTCCTCGACGTTCTCTTCACCGAATCCGCCCGTGATCTTGCGCATGTCCACATCCGGACCGGCATAGCGGGGATCGGCCGCAAGTTCCTCTCGGTAAGCGACGGGGGTCATGCCCACCTCCTTCAACGCGTCGACACACATGAGCGTCAGGCACGCGATTCGCTCGACGGGTGCATCGAGCTCGATCACCGTTCCGCTGTCGTCGGTGACCGTGACCGCAGCTGCTGCGTCGGCGTTGCCCGCATCGGCGGTACCGCATGCCGCGAGCGCGAACACCGAGAGTGCGAGTGCGCCGAACAATCGAGAAAAGCCGGACAACTTGCGCATGGGAACTCCTTTGCAGAATGATGTATCCGCAATGATAATCATTACCGATAGAGGTTGGCGTGCTGCGGGTACCTGCGCCTGCGTCGCCGTGATCGTGCTGGCTCTGTGCCTGGGCGAGCCGACTCTCGATCCGGTGCGCGCGCTCGACGCCGTGCTCGACCCGTCGAATCCCCTCCACCCGCACGTTGCGCTCGTTCGACTGCCGCGTGTGCTGTTGGGCCTGGTGAGCGGTGCAGCCCTCGGACTGGCGGGAGCGTTGATGCAGGATGTACTGCGCAACAGGATTGCCGGTCCGGAGATTCTGGGCGTGTCCTCCGGTGCGGCTGTCGCGATGACGGCCGTTGCCGTGTTTGCAATTCCGTTGCCGCTGACAGCACTTCCCTATCTGGCACTGTGCGGCGCAGCTGTCGCCGGCATTGCGGTCATCACCACCGTTGGACCGACCAGCGACCCTCACCGAGTGGTACTGCTCGGTGCTGCGGTCAGCGCTCTCGCGTCGGGACTGGTCATTGCACTGGTCGGCCTGGGCACCGAAGGGAACCTGCCCCTGCTCTTTCGGTACCTGCTCGGCAGTCTCGGCGAGCGAGGTTGGAGCCATCTCGGTGTCGCAGCACCCTGGCTTGCCGTCTGCATCCCACTCGCTCTGCTCATGCGGCATCGGGTCGCTGCCCTTGCACTCGGAGACGATGTGGCTGCGGGACTGGGCATCTCCGTGATACCGACCCGGCTGACCGCACTGGCGTGCGCCGCAGCGCTCACCGCCGCGGTGGCATCGGTGTGCGGTCCGGTTGCCTATGTCGCGTTGCTGTCCCCACATCTGGCTCGATGGGCTCTGCACACGACGAGTTCACGGCGGATATTCCTGCTCACGCCCATCATCGGCGCAGTCCTGCTCGCTACCGCCGATCTGGCGTCGCGAATCTTGCTGTATCCGATCGAGATCCCCGTGGGCATCACGACGACACTGCTCGGCGTTCCCGTATTGCTGATGGCTCTGCACAGACAAGCCGCCACACGATGAAGGCTCGGCACCTCGTAATGATCGGGATGACGTGCATCGCCGGCCTGGTGATACTTCACCTCGTCTCGGGGCGCAGCGAACTCGAAACGGCCGAGGTGATCAGAGTACTGACCGGCACGTCGGAGGTGCGGGCACACGAGATCATCGTCAGGAACTACCGTCTTCCACGAGTGCTCGTCGGATTGGTTGCCGGTGCACTCCTCGCACTGGCAGGCGTGTTGCTGCAAGCAGTCATGCGAAACCCACTGGCCGAACCGTCGACGACAGGTGTGGGATCCGGTGCGGCGCTGGGCGTTGTGGTGTCGATTCTGGTGTTGCCCGCCTCCGGTGCCGCACCCCTGGCGTCACTGCTCGGTGCCGCATGTGCCGGACTGGCTCTGTACCTGCTGGGCCGACGCTCCCTGGCGGTCGCGGGAATCCTCATCGGCGCTGTCCTGTCCGCGGTGACATCACTGCTGCTCGTCGTCGATGCACAACCGATGGGCGTGGTTCTTCGATGGCTGATCGGCTCTCTCAATGCCAGGACAACGGACGACTGGAATCGATTGTGGCCCTGGGCAATCGTACTGATACCGGCCGGTCTGCTGTGTGCTTCGCGCGCAAATGCGCTCGTGCTGGGCGACGCGACATCCACCGGCCTCGGGATTCGCCCCCACAGGACTCGAATGTTGCTGCTCGCCATCGCGGTACTGGCCACGTCGACGGCGGTCACGGCCGCGGGTGCCGTCGCGTTCGTCGGATTGATCGCCCCCCACGCCGCACGGGCCGCCCTCGGAGGCGACCACAGGGGACTGATTCCGGTCAGCGTGATCGGTGGTGCCGTGCTGCTGTCCGCCGCAGACCTTCTCGCCTTCAGTGCCTCGATCGACATACCAGGCAACGGACCAGACGTATCGGGACTCCCGGTCGGGGCTGTGACGGCACTCGTCGGCGCTCCCTATCTCATCTGGCTGATCCGAAAGGATGCTCGATGACGGAATACGTCACCACACCGATTCTCGAGACCGTCGACCTCGGTCTCGGGTATCGCAATCGGACGGTATCCGAACACCTCGACATCGCCATCGAGAAGAGAACGGTCACCGCGCTGGTCGGCCCCAACGGATCCGGCAAGTCGACGTTGCTGATGGCTTTGGCCAGGGTGTTGGTCCCTCGCCACGGACAGGTGCGGCTGGACGGCATCCCTGTGCGTGACCGATCGTCGATCGAGACAGCCAGAAGACTTGCGATCCTGCCTCAGACCGCTGTCGCACCGCCCGGGCTACGCGTCCGCGAGCTGGTCGAGCAGGGTCGATATCCGCGGCTCGGTGCGATGTCGATGCTCAGACGGCACGACGACGAGGCCATGCACACGGCGATGCGCTCGACCGGAATCCTCCACCTCGCCGACCGCACTGTCGAATCGCTCTCCGGCGGTGAGCGTCAACGTACCTGGATCGCAATGGCTTTGGCGCAGGAAACCGAAGTGCTGCTACTGGACGAACCCACCACGTATCTCGACGTGCGTCATCAGATCGACGTGATGGAACTGGTCGTCGATCTGGTCGAGAATCGAGGGAAGACCGTGGTGATGGTGCTGCACGATCTCAATCAGGCGGCGCGGTACTGCGACCGGATCGTGGCCATGCGTGATGGTGCGATCGTCGCCGACGGGCATCCCAGCGACATCGTGACACCGACGCTGCTGGACGAGGTATTCGAGATCCGCGCCCGAGTAGTGACAGATCCGGTTGTCGGTAGACCGATGTTCATCGCCGAGTGAGCTGCGGGGTCAGTGTTTCCCCACGACGGCGATGATCAGCTCGGCCAGTTCACCTGTGGCTTCCTCGGGTGCGATTGCGCCCGATACCGCCGCGTGCGACAGCGCTTCCGCTGCACCGAAGATCGCGGTGATCGACGATGCCGAGATCCCGCCGGAGCCGCTGAACGGCTCGAGAATCGACCGGCATCGATCGGAATACGCCCGTTCGGCCGATCGCTTGACCTGTTCGAGTTCGGGCGAGCCCTCCAATGCCGCCAGTACACCCGTCAGCTCACGCCCCTGCGCCAACGCGCAGCCCACGTACGAGTTGGCGATTGCGTGTGCGCGGCCGTTCAACGAGGTGGGCGCGGCGTGGAGGGATTCCTCGAGCATGACCGTTTGCCGGTCGTCGAATTCCGTGAACAGGGCGGCCAGGAGTTCCGCACGCGAGGCGAAGTGGCTGTACACCACGGGTTTTGCGACGCCGGCGTGTTCGGCGAGTCGGCCGAGCGTCAGAGCGTCGGCTCCTTCCGCCCGCACGAGAGCCCAGGAGACATCCACCAACTGGTCGTATCGGTCGGAGCGAGACAGTCGCGTCCGGGCCATCGGGCACCTCCTTGCACTATATACGAATAGTAACCTACTCTTGGTACATAGCCGCTTCTCCTCACCGAAGGAATCAGCCATGACCACACTTGTCGTAGTCTCCCATTCCGACCCCGACTCCCTGACCCACCACGTCGCTCGATCCGTATCGGACGCGATCCGCACCGCGGGCGACACCGTCGAGACGGCCGATCTGGCGGCCGAGAACTTCGATCCTCGATTCGAGGACGTAGACCTGAAGCTGTTCCGCGGTAACGGAACCACACCGGAGGACGTACGTGTCGAACAGGAACGAATCGATCGCGCCGATCACCTGGTTCTGGTCTTCCCGATGTACTGGTGGTCGATGCCCGCGCTATTGAAAGGGTGGATCGATCGCGTCTTCGTCAGCGGATGGGCGTACGAATACAGCCCTGGAGTCGGGTTCGACAAGAAGCTGGACCGACTCACCGTCCACCTGGTTGCCCTTGCCGGCGACGATGCCGACAGCTTCGAGCGCCACGGCGTCGATGCCGCTTTCCGTACGCAGATCGAGCGAGGCATCATCGAATACTGCGGTGCAACAGTGGGATCGACGAACTTCCTGTACGAAACCGATACCAGGAGTCGCGAGGAACTCGATGCAGAGGTCGCCGATCTCGCTTCTGCCATAGCCGGCCGGGTGGCCGACCGACAGAAGGCCCTCGCCTCCGGCTGATCAGATCTCGACGAGCTCGGAGCGCCGCGTCCCCTGGCGACGGATCCATTGTCATTCAGGTCCATTGTCGTTCAGGCGCAACGCTTGTCGAAGTCGGAAAACTCGCCCCGGGAGATCAGGTGGGAGTGAGGCGGAAGATCGGGAATCGACGGCCCTCGGCGGTCTCGACGTATTTCGCGAATCCGGAGGAGGCGTCGAGGAACTTCTGCCAACTGTCGGCCCATTCGGCGTCGGGGACTTCCGAGGCCTCCACTGCGACGGTCCGTACTCCCCCATCGTGGGGAACCTCGATGTCGACGCGAGGATGTGCGCGCAGATTGTGAACCCAGGCGGGGTCTTTGGGTGAACCTGCGGCCGAGCCGACGATCAACCAGCTGCCTTCCTGGGAAATCGCCATCAGCGGATTCAGCCGGATCTCGCCACTCTTGGCACCGATCGAGTGCACGACGACAAGGGAATCGCCGAACCCAGCCGTGGACACGTGTCCACCGTTACTGCGGAACTCCTCGATGATCATCTCGTTGAAGTCGGCCATACCACCGATTATGTCGCGGACAGCGTCGGCGCGGACCGGTTTCTCACCGACGGCTCAGCGGCGACGATTTCCATCACCGCCAACCAAAGGTTAGCCTGTGCTCATGCGCGCCTCGGGCGCGCTGCGCCGTCGGGTGATCCCCGGCGGCTCGTTGCTGTCGGAACCCGAAGGACATCCCACGTGCTCAACGTTCGTCGCCGCGCAGGCACCCTCGCCGCCGCTGCTGCCCTGGTCGGATCGCTCGTCGCGTGCGGAGCCTCCGAGGAGGTTCCCGACGCGGTCTCGGACACCACCGCAGGTGGGACCACCTACCCTCTGACGATCGACAACTGCGGGGAGTCGGTGACCTTCGACTCGGCACCTCAGCGGGTAGTGTCGCTGGATCAGAACTCCACCGAAATTCTCCTCTCGCTCGGCGTGCAGGACCGAATGGTCGGCACCGCGTCCTGGACCGATCCGGTCCGCGAGAACCTCGCCGACGCGAACGCCTCGGTTCCCCGACTGGCCGACAACGCCCCCACCTACGAGGTCGTGGTCGATACCGAACCCGATCTCGTCACCGCATCGTTCGGACGCCACTTCGAGCAAGGCGGCGTCGCTCAGCGGTCCCGCTTCTCCGAAACCGGTGCGGCCACGTATCTTTCACCCACCGACTGCGACGCCGGTCGCAGTGTCAACGGGGGCAACACCCGAACGACTCCGCTCACGATGGAGTCGCTGTACCAGGAGATCACCGAACTCGCGGCGATCTTCGACGTCAACGAGCGCGGTGCCGAGTTCGTCGACGAACTGAAGACCCGCATGGCCGACGCCACCGCGACCACTGCCGAATCGGATGTCTCCGTGGCATTCTGGTTCGCGGACACCAAGAGTCCGTACATAGCAGGCGGACGGGGATCGGCCGATCTACTCGCCAGAACGGTCGGTATGACGAACGTCTTCGCCGACACCGACGACGACTGGCCTGCCGTCGGCTGGGAGACCATGGTGGATCGGGATCCGACCGTCCTGGTACTGGGCGACCTGGCGCGCAACCGTTTTCCCGGTGACCTGCTCGCCGACAAGATCGCATTCCTCGAGTCCGACCCCGTCACCGGCACGATGGCCGCCGTCCGAGACAAGCGCTACATCTCCTTGCACGGTGCGGAGATGAACCCGTCGATCCGGGCCGTCGACGGTGTCGAGAAGGTGTCGGCCGGACTGCGCGACCTGGGACTGTCGTCCTGACCGCGACCATCACCCGTCGGCGCTCCGCCCAGCGATCGCAGACCTCCCGCAGCCTGTGGCGTTGGGTGTTCGCCCTGCTGGGCGGGGTCGTGCTGTGCGTGGTGTCGGTTCTCGTCGCCATCACCCTCGGGCCGGCGAACATCTCGCTGGTCAACGTGCGCGACGTGGTGCTCAACCATCTCGGCATCACCGACATCCCGGTGAAGGTATCGAAGAACGCGATCATCTGGGAGGAGCGACTCCCCCGTGCGCTCGTCGCTGCAGCCAGTGGCGTCGGACTCGGCATCTGCGGCGTCATCATGCAGTCGCTTCTGCGTAATCCCCTGGCGGACCCGTTCGTGCTCGGTGTCTCCTCGGGTGCCTCGACGGGTGCCGTCGTGGTCGGTGTCCTCGGTGTCGGCGGGGCCGCGCTCGGGCTGTCCGGTGGTGCGTTCATCGGTGCACTCGTCGCGTTCGGCCTGGTGTTGTTTCTCGCCCGAATGTCCGGCAGCGGAAACGATCGCGTGATTCTCGCCGGTGTTGCAACCACTCAATTGTTCTCGGCCCTGACGTCTTTCGTGATCTTCGCGTTCGCCGACTCGGACGAGACGCGCGGCGTGATGTTCTGGCTGCTCGGTTCGTTCGAGGGTGTGCGATGGAACGACGTCGTGCTGTGTGTGACCGTGGCCGGCATCGGCGCGGTGGTGTGTTGTTACTACGCGTACGTGCTCGACGCGTTCGCGTTCGGCAACTCGGTGGCGTCCTCGCTCGGCTTCGATGTCAAGAAAGTCCGATTGGCTCTGCTCGTCGGCACCGCCCTGATCACCGCGACATTGGTCAGCGTCGCCGGTGCGATCGGTTTCGTCGGCCTCATTCTGCCGCATGCGGCTCGACTGCTCGTGGGGCCCAACCACAGCCGCCTCGTACCCACCACTGCCGTCATCGGCGCGATCTTCATGGTGTGGGTCGACGCCGTCTCCCGGGTCGCGTTTGCGCCGACCCCGCTTCCGGTCGGCGTCGGAACGGCGTTGGTCGGCGTTCCGGCCTTCATCGCGATCATGGCTCGAAGGAGGGGAATTCGATGACACTGCACGCATCGAACGTGTCCTGGAAGCGCGGTGACGTCCTGGTGGTCGACGGCGTGACCCTGCATCCGGGGCCCGGCCGCATGGTGGGACTGTTGGGCCCCAACGGTTCCGGTAAGTCCTCACTGCTGCACCTGATGGCCGGGGCCGCATCACCCACCGCCGGTGTCGTCGAACTCGACGGTGCGGAGCTCGGTTCGCTCAAGCGCAGACACATCGCCCGCGCCGTCGCGGTCGTCGGACAGCACGCGCACACCGACGTCGACGTGACGGTCGGAGACGTCGTGCGTCTGGGACGCATCCCGCATCGCGGGGCCTTCGGTGGAAGCGACCTGGACGACGACGCCGTGGACGATGCGCTCGCGCAGACCGGACTCACCGACAAAGCGGATCGATTGTGGCGCACGCTCTCCGGTGGTGAGCAGCAGCGGGCACACATCGCACGCGCACTGGCCCAGCAGCCCCGCGAGATGTTGCTGGACGAACCCACCAACCATCTCGATATCCATCACCAGCTCGAGCTGTTGGCCCTCGTTGCGCGCCTGCCGATCACCAGCGTCGTCGCGCTCCACGACCTGAACCTGGCGGCGATGTTCTGCGACGAGGTCCTGGTTCTCAAGGACGGCAGGGTCGTCGCAAGCGGCACACCCGCGGAGGTGCTGACCGAGGAACTGATCGCCGAGGTCTACGAGGTGCGAGCGCGAGTGTCCGGAGACGGCGACGGGCGCGTACACATCCGCTTCGATGCGGGCACCGTGCACGAGTTGTTCGAGGACAACCGCCGGGTACTCGGCACCTGAAAGGTTCGCGATGCTGTGCCCTCAGGGTTGGGTACGGAGATTCGTGGTAATCCTTCTGTCATGACCGACTCCTCGCCGCAGCCGACGGTACCGACCACGGGCCTGCCCGCATTCGGGTTCGAGACGACCTTCGCCGACGAGGTTCCTGGACTCACAGTGCCGTGGCAGGGCACCCACGCGCCGGATCCTCGGGTGCTGATTCTCGACGATGACCTCGCCCGATCTCTCGCGCTCGACCCGACGTCGCTGCGCACGGCCGAGGCGGCCGCTGTGCTGTCGGGGTCGACTCCTCCGGCCGAATCCGCCACTGTGGCGATGGCGTACGCGGGTCATCAGTTCGGCAATTTCGTTCCCCTGTTGGGGGACGGCCGAGCACTGCTGCTGGGCGAGCTGCGCGATGATCGGGGTCATCGAGTCGATCTGCATCTCAAGGGGTCCGGCGCTACCCCGTTCTCGCGTGGGGGCGACGGGAGAGCGGTAGTGGGCGCCATGCTGCGCGAGTACCTCATCAGCGCAGCGATGCACGCGCTGCACATTCCCACCACACGTTCGCTCGCCGTCGTCACCACCGGTGAACAGGTGGTGCGAGAAGGAGGTCCGCAGCCCGGGGCAGTGCTTGCCAGGGTCGCGTCGAGCCATCTGCGAGTGGGCACCTTCGAGTTCGCGGCTCGGCGCGAGGGGCTCACGCAGCCCCTCGCCGACTACGCGATAGCCCGCCACTATCCGGAACTGCTCGAGCTGCCGGTCGAGGAACGCTGTCTCGCCTTCTTCGAGGCTGTCGTCGAAGCCCAGGCATCGCTTGTCGCGCAGTGGATGTCGGTCGGATTCGTGCACGGTGTCATGAACACCGACAACACGACGATCTCCGGGGAGACCATCGACTACGGACCGTGCGCATTTCTCGACTCCTACGATCCGGCTACGGTGTTCAGCTCCATCGACCACGGCGGACGCTATGCCTACGGCAATCAACCCGCAGTGCTCGGGTGGAATCTGGCCAGGTTCGGCGAAACACTACTGCCCCTGGTCGATTCGACGCCCGATACCGCCATCACGGCTCTCACCGCGGTGCTGGACACGTTCGGGGAACGCTACCGCCGGCACTACTCTGCCGCGATGGCCCTCAAGCTCGGCCTGGCAGACGATGGCGCGGACGCGGCGCTCGTCGACGAACTGCATCGCTTGCTCACCGACCGCCGAGCCGACTGGACCCTGACCTTCCGTGCCCTCGCCGAAAACCTGCGCGGAGACTCGTCGCCCTTCGACTCCCTCGTTCCACCGGACGCGTCCGCGGAGTGGCTCGAGCGTTGGCGGACAGCTGTTTCGGCACCGGGACAGAACTTTTCGTCGATCGCCGACGGGATGGATCGCGTCAACCCCGCCTACATTCCCCGCAACCATCTGGTCGACGCCGCACTCAGGTCCGCGACCGATGGTGATCTCGCGCCTGTCGAGCGTCTGCTCGACGTCGTCACGACACCGTTCGACCGCCGCGACGAACGGTCCGAGTACGCCCTGCCCGCGCCTGCGAACTTCAGCGCCGGATTTCGGACCTTCTGCGGGACCTGAAGATGTGACGGGCAGCGCGGTCAGGCAGGCGCAGCGAAGAATTCGAGGGCAATGTTGTCGGGATCACGGAACGAGATTCCGGACCCGTAGTGTGCGTGTTCGATACCGCTGTGCGCGATGCCGAGTCGGTCGAGCGTCGATACCCAAGACGCCAGGTCGTCCTGTGTGCAGCCGAACGCGATGTGGTCCACGCCCGTTCTCTTCTCGTCGAAGGCACCGGAGACCTGAGCGTCGCCGTGGGTGTGCAATCCGAACAGCATTCCGCCGTCGAGCGCGAACACGGTGTGGTGATAGTTGCCGGATTCTTCGTCCTCGTCGAGTACGGGGGACGCGTCGAACAGTCGTGAGTACCACTCGGTGCTGGCGGCAAGATCGGATACGGTCACGGCCACGTGGGAGAGGCCGGGGAAGTGCGACATGCGCTGGTCCTTTCGTCGTCCCCGTCCACGTTAGGCACCGACGTCTGTGTGCCACCCGAGATCAGCGCAATACTGCCCGTTCGGCGGGGTTGTGTTCACGACGTCCGCTTCTGTTCGGCTCTGATCAGGCCGCCGCCGACGATCAGTCGTTGAATCTCGCTGGTCCCCTCGTACAACCGAAGCAGCCGGACATCACGGTAGATGCGCTCCACCGGCACCTCACGCAT
>NZ_LVCU01000594.1:0-4518 GCF_001647185.1 Rhodococcus sp. EPR-147 | reverse complement strand
ATACGGCGATCGGTCTCCTGCACCCACGCCCGCGCCGCCTCACGCACCATCGCCCGGCCCGCCATGACACCGACCTGTTGATCGGCGATCATCGCCTGCACCAACTGGAAGTTGCCGATCGGCTCCCCGCCCTGAGTGGACGACGCGGCATGAGCCACCGACTCGTCCAAGGCACGCTGCGCCTGACCGACGGCCAACGCCGCGATATGCACCCGCCCCCGCGCCAACGACGTCATAGCCGCCTTGTACCCGATATCGATCTTGGGTCGTTCCGCAGGCTCCACTCCGGCGTCGCCGTTGCCGCCCACCAACGCATCGGCCTCGACGCGCACGTCGGTGAAGTTCACGTCGGCAGTGCCCGAGCCCTGCTGCCCCATCTTCGCGTCCTTGACGCCCACCTCGATGCCGGCCGTGTCGGAAGGGACCAGAAATACTGCAATACCGTTGCCGCTCTGCGGTTTCGGGTCCAATTTGGCGAAGACGACGAACATGTTCGCGATCGGCGCATTGGTGATGTAGCGCTTGCTGCCGTTGATCACCCAACCCGAGCCCTCGACCGTCGCCGTCGTCTTCAACCCCGCTGGATTCGACCCGGCCCCGTCCTCGGTCAGCGCGAAGGACGCAACGACGTCGCCGGTTGCCATGCCCGGCAACCACGTCGCCTTCTGCTCCTCGGTACCGAACCCCACGAGCACCTGCCCGGCGATCCCGTTGTTGGTGCCGAACATCGATCGCAACGACAACGAGGTGTAACCGAGCTCCATGGCCACCTCGACGTCCTGAATCAAATTCAGGCCCACACCGCCCCACTCCTGCGGAATCGCGTAGCCGAACAGACCCATCTCCGCGGCCTGCTGTCGCAGATCGTCCGGAATCGAATCGTTGTTCATGATCTCCAGTTCACGAGGAACCACACGTGAGCGCACGAACTGCGAGATCTGCTTCAACACGTCCGCGAAGACGTCGTCCGGTACATCGGGATTCAGCGTGTCCATGGAACCACTATCCCCCCATGGGTGGATCGATTCGTCCGAACCGACGGGATTTTCCTGGCAGGACGGAACCGTCCCACCACATCGGCTCTCCCGTTTCGGATCTCAGCCTCCGATCGGCGTCGAGTATTCGAATCCGGGGAGCTGATCTTCATCTGTGGCTCGAACAGCCGTCACCCAGAAGACGACCCGAACTGGCCGATTGCCTGCGCGAGATCGATGACGTCCGCATATTTGGCCTGCAGGTCGAGCAGGTTCGACTCGTGCATGCCCGGCTCCCGATCACCACACGCATCTGCCACCACCAGAGGACGGAAACCGTGCTGCAGTGCGTCGGTCGCGCTTGCACGGATGCAGCCGCTGGTGGTCAACCCACAGATGTACAGCGTGTCGATGCCGCGGGCGGTGAGAGTGGCCGCCAGAGAGGTACCGAAGAACGCACTTGCATACTGCTTGGTCACCACGGTCTCCCCGGCGATCGGACGGGGGTCGACGGGAAATTCGCCCAGTTCCGAGCCCTCCTCGAAGACCGTCAGAGCCGGAATCTTCGTCGTGAAGAGCCCGCCGTCGGTTCCGCCGGGCTGATAGCTGACCCGGGTGAACACAACCGGAACACCGGCTGATCGTGCGACCGAAACCAGCTGTGCCGCAGCCTCTACTGCCGCTTCCACCGGGGCACGCAGGGGCGAGCCGTCCACCAGGTAGGCCGCGACGATGTCGACCACCAGAACCGCCGGGTTACGGCCGGGGCCCAGCTCACCGGCAAATCCCGAGTCCCGGTACGACCCGAGCGTGTCGCTCACGCGCGCACTGCCTTACGGACGTTCACCGGCGGACGCGGGGCGGGCAATCCGGTTTCGGCCTCGCACCGCTCGAGGATCTTCTCGATCGACGGCCCCTTGTCGAACACTGCGATCTCCCCGCGCGCGGCAGACATCTCACTGCGCGCGGCCTCGGAGGCGGACGAATCGACGACACCGTCGGCATCGCAGACGATTCCGTAGCCGATGCGGGCACCCTCGGTACTGACCAGACCCCGCCGAACTTCGAGACCGACCAGTTCGGGATCCCGCTTCAGCGGGTCGCCCCAACCGCCGCCGCCCCACGTGACGAAGTGCAGCACGTCGCCTCGTCCCACCGGTACCTCGTGGATCTTGCTGGCCAACACCTCGACCTCACCCGACGCTCGGACGATCCACTTCTTCCCTCGCGCACCGGGTTTACCGCCGTTGACACCCCACGGATACGTGAGCCACCTGTCGTCGTGAATGGCGATGGTGCCCGGCTCCTCGAAGTAGTACGCCACGTCGACGCCGTTGCCGCCGCGATGAAGCCCGGCACCGCCGGTGTCGGTGACGGTCTCCCACCGCTCGATACGCAGCGGATAGTAGGACTCGAGGTACTCGCAGGGGATGTTGACGAACGACGGCCACAGCGAGTGACCGTCCGGCCCGTCTCCCATCGGACGACCGGGGATACCTCCGAATCCGATCGAGTACAGCTGGAACCACTCCCCGTCCCGCGCGCCCCCGTCGTAGTGACCGGAGTACATGAAGTGCGGCGACGACGAGAAGCCTGCGGCGTTGAGAATCTCGGGGTTGTTCTTACCCAGCAGCCCACCGAAAAGGTCGAAGACACGGCCGATTCCGTGGTTGCGGCCGTTGAGTGCAGCCGGATAGCGCGGCTTCCAGAACGAGTCCTCTGGAATGGTCACGTCGATCAACGGATAGAAGCCGTCGTTCCACAGAATCTGCGGGTCGGCCACGGTGATGACGTAGATGCCGAAGAACATGCGTACGAGATTCTCGTTGATGAAGTAGTTGATCGGCCCGACGGCCTGCGGTGCCGCCTTGCTGAAGTCGAGGTGGATCTTCTCCCCGTGCCGGGTCAGCTCGATGGTCAGTTCGTAAGGGCCGTAACCACATCCGTCATCGCAGATGAAGTCGCTGAACTCGATGGTCTCGCCGTCGACGAACAGCATCGCGAGCAGCACCTTCATGGCCTGATAGTTCCTGTCGAGCAACGCGTCGAGCGCCGACAGATACACGTCGACGCCGAACCGGTCGCAGAGTTCGACGATGCGCCGCGACGCGGTGGTGCACGCTGCGACCAGTCCGTTCAGGTCTGCTCGGTTCCAGTCCGGCTTGCGCACCTGGTTGAGAATGATGTCCAGGGCGGTCTCGTTCAATTCGCCTGCGCTGTAGAGCTTGAAGGGCGGGATGACGACGCCCTCCTCGAAGATGGTGTGTGCATCGGTCGGCATGGACGACGGCGTCTTACCCCCGACGTCGGCCATGTGCCCGAACATCGACGACCAACCGACGACCCGTCCGCTGTGGAAGATGGGCAACACGATCAGCCAGTCGTTGGCGTGACTGATGGCAGCACCACACGCGTAAGGATCGGAGGTGAGCAGGATGTCGCCCTCGCCGACGGTGCCGGAGAAGTTGTCGAGGAAGTCGGGAACGGACAGGCCGAATTGCCCGACCACCATTTTGCCGCTCGGATCGGCGATGAGGGGAAATTCGTCGTGCTGTTCGCGGATACCCGGCGACAGTGCCGTCCTGAAGAGGACCTCGTCCATCTCGGCGCGGGCGTTTCGCAGGGCGTTCTCGATGATGTCGAGCGTGATCGGGTCGACGGGAACCGTGGTGAACGGGGTCTTCGAGGTCTCGATGATGGTGGCCATCAGCTCTCCTGCAGTCGAGTGGTGCGATGGGTGTCGTCGGTGCCGACGGGGTTGATGAGAAGGCATGCACTGCGGTGGACCGTGGCCGTGTGTCCGGACAGCACCAGCGTGGTGGAGTCCATCTCCGTGATCACTGCCGGACCCGTCACGACGTTGCCTGCCAACAGTTTCGAGCGGTCGTAGATGCCTGCCTTTGCGTACTGCCCGTCCATCCAGACGTCGTTCGTGGTGATCAGCGCCGCGGATGGATCGTCGCCACCGTCCTCCAACGGCTGGAACGCCACCTCGGGGCGTGGACCACTGACCGTGACTCGGAGGTTGATGACCTCGCGTTCGTTCTTGAGCAGGAACGAGAACAGTCGCTGGTGTTCGGCGTCGAAGGCAGAGCCGAGAGTGGACAACAGCTCCCCCGAATCGAGGGCGGACGCGTCGAGGTCGACGGGAATCTCGAAACCCTGACCCTGATAGCGCAGGTCCACCTGATAGGTAGCGGTCTGCTGGTCTGCTGACACCCCCTCGGACGAGAGCCTTTCCGACGCCGCATCGGCCAATTCGGCAAGAGCTGTGCGCAACTCGCCGTCGTCGATGTCGGAGAAGGCACGAACCATGGTGCGCGCAGCCTCGTCCCGAAGACACGTCGTGGCGTCGCCGTACGCGCAGAGGACCCCGGGCGACGGCGGGACGATCACCGGCCACGACCCGGTCAGTCGACCCAGCGCGTTGGCGTGCAGCGGCCCGGCACCGCCGAACGAGACGAGTGCGAAATCGCGAGGGTCGTAGCCCTGCTGCACACTGACCAATCGCAGTGCGCCGAACATGTTCTCGTTGACGATGTCG
>NZ_LVCU01000593.1:0-31950 GCF_001647185.1 Rhodococcus sp. EPR-147 | reverse complement strand
ATCTACCTCCCCGCCCGCCAAGGAGGCCGGGAGGTAACCGAGAACGACGTTCGCGTCGGTCACCGTCGGGTCGGTTCCGCCTTTTCCGTAGGCGGCAGGCCCGGGGTCGGCCCCGGCCGATTGCGGCCCGACCCTCAATGCTCGCGTCAACTCGGGCACGTGCGCGATGGAACCGCCACCGGCACCGACCGTTCGCACGTCCACGCTCGTCGCGCGGACGGCGAGGTCGCCGACCTTGGTCTCACGGCCGATACGTGGTTGCCCACCGAGCACGAGGGCGACGTCTGTGGACGTCCCGCCCATGTCGAAGGTGAGAAAGTCGGAGAAACCGGCTTGCTCGGCGAACCACACGGCCCCGGTAACCCCACCCGCCGGACCCGACAACAGCAACGACACCGGCGCCTCCGATGCCTTCGCCGACTGCACCAGTCCGCCGTCACTTCGTAGGATCGACAGCGGAGCCTTGATCCCCCTGTCCTGCAACGAGTTGTCGAGATTGCGTACGTAACGCGACACCTCGGGCTGAACGTAGCTGTTGGCCACGGTGGTCAGGGTCCGCTCGTACTCCCGCATCTCGGGCAGGACCTGACTGGAGATGGAGATCGGAATGCCCGGGAGCTCGTCGGCAGCCCACTCGGCGATCTTCTTCTCGTGTGCGTCGTTCGCATAGGAGTTGATGAGCGAGATCGTCAGCGCTTCGATACCGGCACCGGCGAGGCGACGCAACTGACCCCGCGCCTGGTTCTCGTCGAGCGCCGTCACCTCGGAGCCGTCCGCCGCCAGACGACCCACGACCTCGACGGTGTTCTCCAGTGCTGCAAGCGGTTCGGGCTTCGGCCAGATGATCCATCCCGCCAACCCTCCCGGTACGTACGATCTGGCGATCTGCAGGACCTGCCTGAACCCGTCCGTGGTGACGAGTCCGACGCGCGCTCCCCGGCCCTGCAGGATGGCGTTGGTCGCCACCGTGGTGCCGTGGAGCACCTGATCGATCTCCGACGGTTCGATGCCGGCCTTCGAGCACACTTTGTCGATGCCGTTCAACACCCCGACGGACTGATCGGCCGGCGTCGACGGAGTCTTGGCTCTGTAGGTGGTACCGGTCGTTTCTTCGAGAAGCAGAACGTCGGTGAAAGTTCCGCCGACGTCGACTCCGAGTCGATAGCGCATGATGATCTCCGGTGGTGTGCGGTGCGGTGAGTGAGGACGATGCGGTCGAGCTCAGATGATGCCGCGGTCGACGAGCGCAGCCCGTTCGGCCTCGGTGAGACCGAGGAGCGATCCATAGATGTCCGAGTTGTGTTCTCCCAGTTCAGGTCCTGCATGCCGGACGGCTCCGGGGCTGTCGCTGAGCTTGGGCACGACGCCCGCCATCGGGATTTCGCCGAAATCGGGATGGGCCAGGCGCACGATGGCGTCGCGGGCCGCGAAATGCGGATCGTCGAACATATCGCGAGCGGTGTAGATGCGGCCGGCGGGAACACCGGCCTCGTGGAGGATGTCGAGAACCTCGTCGGTTCCCAGATCTGCGGTCCATGCCGAGATGACGTCGTCCAGTTCGTCCATGTTCACCCCGCGTGACGCGTGGTCGACGTACCGGGGATCGGATACGAGATCGGACCGCCCCATGGCGGTGACCAAACGGGCGTACACCGAATCCTGGTTCGCGGCAACCAGAATCATCTCGCCACCCCTCGTGGGGTAGACGTTGCTCGGCGCGATGTTCGGCAGCACCGATCCGGTGCGTTCGCGCTGGTAGCCGCCGATCTCGTATTCCGGGAGCAATGATTCCATCATCGCGAGCACGGCCTCGTAGATCGCCGAATCCACCAGTTGCCCACGCCCCGTTCGCTCCCTGTGGTGCACGGCCGTGAGGACGCCGATCGTCGCGAACACCGCGGCCAGGGAGTCGCCGAGCGAGATTCCGGCCCGAGAGGGTGGCAGATCCGGATTACCCGTCACGTATCTGATTCCGCCCATCGCCTCACCGATCGAGCCGAACCCGGCGCGGGGAGAGTAGGGCCCGTCCTGGCCGTAGCCGGTGACTCTGGCCATGATCAGGCGTGGGTCCAGTGTGCGCAGATCCTCGTACCCTAGCCCCCATCGCTCGAGAGTGCCGGGGCGAAAGTTCTCGACGACGATGTCCGACTTACCGATGATGTTGCGCGCCAACGCTTGTCCTTCTTCGGTGCGGAGGTTGCATGTCACCGACTTCTTGTTCCGCGCCACCACCGGCCACCACAGCGACTTGCCGTGGGGTTTTTCCCGACCCCATTGCCGCATCGGGTCACCCTTGCCCGGCGGCTCCAGCTTGATCACCTCGGCTCCGAAATCTGCGAGGAGTTGTCCGCAGAACGGTCCTGCCAACAACTGACCCATCTCGACTACTCGTAGGTCTGACAACGGCCCTGTGGCGGCCTCGCTCATTCGGACTCCTTGGCTTCGTCGGGCGTGAGAGATTGCAGTAGAACGTGTTTCGCTGCGCGGACGTGCGCCCGCATGACCGAGTCGGCCCAGATCTCGTCTCCGCTTCTCAACGCGGCCACCAGATCTCGATGGTGTGCGTGGCTGCGGGAGAGATCGGCAGGCGAGTAGCGGTGAAAGGTGCGCATCACGAGGGGGAGTTGGATGACCGCGCTCAACATCGTCAGCAGGCGCGTGCTGGCGGCGGCGGTACGCACGATGGCATGGAACTCGTCGTTCAACTGCGCCATCAGGTCGAGCCTCTGGCCGGCGTCTCCGGCCGCCGACGATTCCATGAGATCGCAGAGTTCGCTCAGCCGGTCGAGGTCTTTCTCCTCGATACGACGAGCAGCGCGAGCGGCAGCCATGGCCTCCAGCGTCATACGCAGGTCGTAGATCTCCTCGAGATCGTCTGCCGTCCAGGTGTACACACGGGCTCCGCGATGCGGAACCACCTCGACGAGCCCTTCCATCTCCAGCTGCCGCAGGGCCTCACGAACGGGCGTCCGACTGGTCTCGGTCAGCTCGGCGATATCGACCTCACCCAGCCTGGCACCGGGCGCGTACGTGCCCGCAATGATCCCCTCCCGGAGGTGGGAATACACACGATCCACGGCTCTGGCCACTGAAGGCCTCCGATCGAAGATGGGCTGGTTGTTCACAACTTAGGACCATCCCCACCTCCTGTCCACGAGAATCGCAAATTTTCCCCGAAAGAAACACAGGTGTTGCATACAACAAGAGCGGGGAGAAGGATCGGGGGATGACGTCTGTGCAACTTGTCGAGGTGGGCCCGCGTGATGGATTGCAGAACGAGAAGACTGCATTGTCGGTGGATCAGAAGATCGAGTTGATCGCCCGAAGCGTTGCAGCGGGAGCCAAGCGAATCGAAGCGGTCAGCTTCGTGAACCCTCGCCGGGTGCCACAGATGGCCGGGGCCGAGGATGTGATGGCCGGGATCGAACGACGCGACGACGTGTCCTACATCGGCCTCGTGTTGAATCGCCGCGGACTCGACAGAGCGATCGACGCACGCGTGGACGAGGTCAACGTGGTGGTCGTCGCATCCGAGGAGTTCAGCCGGCGAAATCAGAATTGCTCTGTCGCAGAAGCAGTGTCGACTGCGCGCGATGTCATTCGAGACGCCGGATCCGCGGGCTTGGCCACCACCGTCACCATCGCGGCGGCGTTCGGTTGTCCGTTCAGCGGAGAAGTCGATCCTCGTTACGTGGGCGAGATTCTCGCGCAGTTCTCCGACGACCGACCGTCGGAAATCGCCTTGGCGGACACCATCGGCGTCGGCGTGCCGGCACAGGTCCGCGTGTTGGCCGACATTGCGAGTACACGAGCACCGGGAATCCCACAGCGCTGGCACTTCCACAACACGCGGAACACGGGCTACGCCAATGCGTTGACTGCTCTCGAGACGGGTGCGCGAGCGCTGGATGCCAGTATCGGCGGCTTCGGGGGTTGCCCGTTCGCCCCCGCGGCAACGGGCAACATTGCGTCCGAGGACCTGATCTATGCACTCGATCGATCCGGAGTCGAAACCGGTGTGCACCAACAGGTTCTGGTCGATGCCGCGGCGTGGCTCGGGAGTGCACTGGGCAAAGAGGTGCCGGCCCTACTCGGACGAGCCGGCGGCTTTCCGAGCGCGTGAGCGCGCCTGCCCGTCCCCCAGGATCGGCTCCTCATTTCCGGATATGTGCCTCCGATCGGCGTCGGATATCCGGGTCCGGGGAGCTGATCCGCGGCGACGATCTCTCAACGACGGGTCGCGGCGAACACGTCGACCGGGTGCGGCACCCGAGGCCTGCCATCGGCACCGGGCACCGAGACCGCGTCGAGGTAGGCCCGCACAGGGCCGTGCAACTCTGGCGTCAGCCGGGCCTGCACCGCGAAGTCCAGCACCTCGTCGGTCGCGGTGGAGAGGTCGACCATCGCGTCCAGAGTGACCGAGTCGTCGAGAGCAATCCCGTTGTCCACGAACGCTTTGTCGACGTCGGCGCTGAACCACTGCCGGTGGCCCTCGAGCGGCGGGGCGAGCACACCGACCAGAGCGTTGAGCGCGGCCGACGGTGCAACGGCCACCCACAGTTCGCCGCCGGGTCGCAGCAGGTCGAGCGCGCCGCGCAGGGTTGCCCCCACGTCGGCGACGTAGTACATCGAGTGCACGAACATCACGACGTCGAAAGTCTCGTCCACCGGGACGTCGTCGAACGACGCGACGTACGCGTCGGCGTCGAGCTCGTCGGCCGTCAGGGCGGCCATCTTGGCGGCGAACAACGTCGCGCTCCCGGGCCAGGGGTCGATGCCGACGTACCGCACCGGTCGGCCGGGCACCTGCTGCATCAGCCCCGCGGCGAGGCGGACGTCCAGCGAACCGTCACCGCAGCCCACCGACAGCACCGAGATTGGTCCATCCCCCACCCTGGCCAGCCGCCCGGACAGGTGCTCGGCGATGAGGCCGCGCTGGTCGGAGAGGAACTCGAAGGCGGCATGCCCGCGAGCGTAGGAGCCGGGGTCGAGACCGGCGAGGGGCGCCGCGCCACGCCGCGCCGCCCGCAACCCGTCGAGGAGCACGGCCGCGGTGTCGGTCGACGAAGTCGGAGCTATGTTGGACATTGGACCGAGTCAACCACGACGCCCCATCCGGTGCATCGAGGTCGGCTTCCTAGGAGGAATCGCGTGAGCAGCGGAGACACAGCCGATCGCAGTCTCGAGCACTGGAGCGAGGCCGGACGCAGGGGCATGGAAGCGTTCTACGCCCTGGCCACCGAGGACTATCACCAGCTCGCATTGGCAGCCGATTGGCCCGCCCTGCTCGCCGAGCACAGCCGCGACGGCTGGACGCTGCTCGACGTGGCCTGCGGCAGTGGCAAGTTCCCCACTGCACTGCGCCGCTACACCGATCTGTCGGCGGTGCCCGAGCTGGCCTACGACCTGCTCGACCCGTCTGCGTTCTCGGTGGCCGAGGCGCGTGGTGCGCTCGGTGCTCCGTTCGTGCCTCGGGACGACTTGGTGATGACCCTGCAGGACCTACCCGCCGATCGGACCGGGTACGACATCGTGTGGGCCACCCACGCGCTGTACGCCCTCCCGCCGGCCGAGTTGGACAGCGCGGCCGAACGGTTCGTCGCTGCACTGGCCCCCGGCGGCCTCGGCCTGGTCGCGCAAGCGACGGCGTCCTCCCACTACCTTGCGTTCTACGACGCCTTCCGCGCCGGCGTGCGCGAAGCAACGCCGTACACGACGGCCGAGCAGGTGCGCGACGCACTGATTCGAGCCGGCGCGGACGTGCGCGACCAGCGCGTCACGTACACCACCGGAACGTCGGATCGCGCTGTCGCCGAAGGCTTTCTGCAGCGCTGCGCCTTCGACGACTCCGTGTCGCTCGACGAGATGGAAGCGGCACCGGTGCTGGGCGACTACCTCGCCTCCTGCCGCGACAAGTCCGGTTCCTACACCTTCTCCCACGAGGCGGCCCTGCTGTGGCTGTGAACCCGCCGACCAACGAGCGGCTCCCCGAACAGAACCGCGACGGCGGCATCGATCAGGACTGGGCCGGCAACGATCAGGACTGGTGGGACTGGTACGTCACGCTTGCTGCCAACGACCATGCACCCGCTGAGCTGGTCGACGGGCCGGGCCTACCCGACGTCGACGCGGCCACGGACGAGCAAGTCGAGCGTGAGCTTGCCGAGCCGTACGACCTCGACCCGGCCGCGGTCGAAGCCTTCACTCGCGATGCCTTCGTCCGGCTACCCGCGGTGCTGTCGCCTGCCGTGGTACGACGCCTCGCCGAACGCCTCGAGGAGCTACTACGCGCCGAGCACGGCGAGAACGTCGCCGGCCGATTCACCGCGCTCGAGCAGATGTGGTTGCACGACGACCTGATGCGCGCGGTGGCGCTGTCGCCCCGGATCGGAGGGCTGGCCACGGCGCTGTTGGGCGAGCCGGCCGTGCGGCTCTACCACGACAACGCGCTGTCCAAGGAGCCCGGCTGTGGACGCACGCCCTGGCATCACGACGCGGAGCATTTCCCACTGCAGACCGTCCAGGCGGTCACCGCGTGGATGCCGATGTCGGCCATCCCCGGCCGCATGGGTCCGCTGTCGTTCGCGCGCGGAGCAGGCGTGCTCGACGAGGTCGCGGACCTGGAGTTCGACAAGGTCGGCACGTCGTACGACGAGGCCGTCGCCCAGCGCTTCGTCGAGCGCGGCGTCGCGGTGGCATCGGAGCCATTCGAAGTGGGCGACGTGTCGTTCCACTCCGCGCTGTGCTTCCACACCGCCGGGCCGAATCGCACGACACAGCCGCGCCGAGCACTGGCCACCACCTATTTCGCCGACGGGGCTCGGGTCGTGGAATCGCCGACACTGATCAGTGGCACGTGGCGCGAGTTTCTCCCCGGTGTCGAGCCCGGCGGCCTCGCGGCCTCCGAACTGAACCCGGTGGTCGGCCGCCGAGACTGAGCCGACGGCACTCGCGCCGAGACCCGGTCGTGCCCACCCCTGTCGGCGCGTCACAGCGCCGGAGTCCGCGAACCGATCAACGAACGATACGCACCTCGCTGAATCACCGGAATGCAACTGGGACAACCGATCTCACTCAGCGTGGACATGTTGTCGGCACACACCCGAGCGGACAACCGAAGCGGGACAACAATTCACAACGACAGTCGGGCTCGCAGGTGAACGAAGTGTGCAATCCAGGTCAGAGCTTCTCGGCGAGTACATCGAGGTAGCTTATTTCGGGCGGCGAGGCGAAGAGTTCGTCCGCCCGTTCGCCGAGAGCCTGGCCGACCGGTCCGTTGAGATGCGTTTCACGGGCGGCGTCGTCCGGGAAAGCATCGACGATGCCGAACGTCGATGGGCCGAACCGTACCGCCAACCAGGGTCGGGTGCCGGGCTCCTGTTCGACGAGCGGTTGGGCCGACCGGAGAAACTCCTCGACTGCATCTTCCTTGCCGGGCTTGGCTTCGAGTCGGACCAGCAGTGCCTTGGTGACCATGACGATTCTCCTGTTCGAAGTGGTGGACACGGCCAAGCATCACACCTCGGACCGACAAAGGGAAGGGCCTGCAGTCCGCGCCAGAACGAATTTGGTTTTACCCCTAGTAATCTCGCAGCCGAGAGAGGAGACTCGACCGGTAGAGGGAATAAGCACGCCAGGTGCAGCGCCGGCCGAATTTCGGTCACGTCGCGAAACATGTTGATGTGCCAACGTTTTGGGTTACCGGTCAGTTCAGTGTGCTGCTTCGAACTGCCCACACCGCGTATCGGCTCGAACATCACGATCTGTTGCACGGATACAGAAATATCGAACGACCGACACTGGCCGACGTCGACAGTCGCGACCAGGGATTCAGGCGGTCGACCTCCGTTGTACGGTGAATAATGCTGTCTACCAGCCGCATTCGTTCTCATCCCATCATTTTTCACTGCGGGTGCGTCGGCCACCTTCTCGACCTGCATTTCCCAACAGGCGTGCCGATCTCGACTCGTACCAACCAGTACAACCACCTCACTACGAAGTCTTCGCCGATGTCGGGGTAACGGACGCCGCTGTCCACATGCTCACCGGCCGGACCGATCGAAAGGAACGAGTCATGGCGACTGCTGTGGGTATAGACCTGGGCACCACCAACTCCGTCATCGCCAGCTGGCAAGGCGGCGAGCCGGTGGTGATCTCCAATATCGAGGGAGCGCGGACGACGCCGTCGGTGGTGGCCTTCACCGAGAGCGGAGAACGGCTGGTGGGTCAGCTTGCCCGACGGCAGGCGATCTTGAATCCGAAGGGCACGATCTACTCGGCGAAACGCTTCATCGGACGCCACTACGACGAGATCTCCGATGAGGCAAGAGCGGTCAGCTTCGACATCGTGGCCGGTGACAACGGCGAGGCCCGAATCGATGTGCGGGGCAAGAAGTATGCGCCGGAGGAGATCAGTGCCCTCGTACTGCGCAAGCTCGTCGACGACGCGAGCAAGTTTCTCGGCGAGAAGGTCAAGGAAGCGGTCATCACAGTTCCTGCGTACTTCAACGACGCGCAGCGCAACGCCACCAAGGACGCCGGCCGTATCGCGGGCCTCGAAGTCCTGCGGATCATCAACGAGCCGACCGCTGCGGCGCTGGCGTACGGCATGGACAAGCAGGTCCACGAAACCGTACTGGTCTTCGACCTCGGCGGCGGCACCTTCGATGTGAGCTTGCTCGACGTCGGCGAGGGCGTCGTCGAGGTTCGGTCGACGGCCGGCGACTCTCACCTGGGCGGGGACGACTTCGATCGACGCCTGGTGGACTACCTCGCCGACGACTTCCAGCAGGTGGAGAACATCGATCTGCGCAAGGACGCACAGGCGTTGCAGCGCCTTTTCGAGGCCGCAGAGAAGGCCAAGGTCGAGTTGTCCTCGGTGACCCAGGCCCAGGTCAACCTGCCGTTCGTCACCGCCGATTCGGACGGTCCCAAGCACCTCACGACCACCGTCATGCGATCGAAGTTCGAGGATCTGACGGCGGATCTCGTGGAGCGCTGCCTCGACCCGGTGAAACAGGCAATGAGTGATGCCAAGGTCACCGCCAACGACATAGACGAAGTGATTCTGGTCGGTGGTTCGACGCGCATCCCGGCGGTGCAAGCCCTGGTTCGCCGGCTCACCGGCGGCAAGGACGCCCACATGGGCGTCAATCCGGACGAAGTCGTGGCTCTCGGCGCGGCGGTTCAAGCCGGCGTGCTCAAGGGCGAGGTCTCCGACGTGCTGCTGCTCGACGTCACCCCGCTGTCTCTCGGCGTCGAGACACAGGGCGGGGTGATGACCAAGATCATCGAGCGCAACACGACCATCCCGGCCCGCCGCAGCGAAGTGTTCTCCACCGCGGAGGACGAGCAGTCCGCCGTGGATGTCGTTGTGCTGCAGGGCGAACGCGAGCGGGCCGCCGACAACCGTTCGCTCGGACGTTTCCGTCTGGAAGACATCCGGCCCGCACCGCGCGGCGACGCCCAGGTCGAGGTCACGTTCGATATCGACGCCAACGGCATCCTCAATGTCACGGCCAGGGACAAGGACACCGGCAAGGAACAGAGCATCACGATCAGTGAGCAGAGCAATCTGGACCCGAGCGAGGTCGAACGCATGCTGGCCGAGGCCGAACGGAATCGGGGCGATGACGAGGCGCTGCGCAAAGCCGTCGACGCGCGCAACGAACTCGATTCCGTTGCGTATCAGGTGGAACGGCGACTCGCCGAACTCGGTGACAGCGCGCCACCGCACGACAGGGCACGGGCCGAGATGCTGATCGCCGATGCCAGAAAGGCAGTGAAGGACGGCGCTTCGCCTGCAGATGTACAACCACTCGCCTCCGAGCTCCAACAGCTCCTCTACGGGCTCGTGCCGGTACAGGACGGCGGTGACGGACGTCAGGTCGGTGGCGCGGACGCGGCCTCGACCGATGACGACGACGTGATCGACGCCGAATTCGATCGAAGCTGAGGCACGAGATGGAAAGGGCTGCAGATCATTCGACACCCGAACCAGCGGCCGACGTCACGGAAGGCGATCGAACCGAGACGGTACCGGATCACGCCGCCACGAGTGCCGAGGAGGCTCGACTCGACGACCGCTGGCGCAGAGCCCTTGCCGATCTGGACAACCTGCGCAAGCGGTATGCCAAGGACCTGGAGCGAGAACGGGCCGCGGAGGTGACGAAGGTGTCCGCGGCGTGGCTGCCGGTACTGGACAATCTGGAACTTGCGTTGGCACATGCGGACAGCGATTCGCAGACCATTGTCGACGGCGTCAAGGCGATCCGCGATCAGGCGGTGCAGGTGCTGTCACGGTTCGGTTTCGAGCGTCACGACGAGGTCGGAGTTCCGTTCTCCCCGCAATTGCACGAAGTGGTCAGCGTGGTGGTCCGGCCCGACCTTCCGTCCGGGACCGTGATCGACGTCGTCCGTCCGGGTTACGGAGAGGACGGACGGCAACTGCGGCCGGCGTCGGTGGCCGGCAGCCGCCCCGAGGGGTGAGCACCGATGGCGCGTGACCACTACGAATCGCTCGGAGTCCCGCGGGGTGCGAGCACCGACGAGATCCAGCAGGCCTACCGCAAGCTGGCTCGCAAGTATCACCCCGACGTGAACAAGGACCCCGCAGCGGAAGACACGTTCAAGGAGATGAACGAGGCCTACCAGGTGTTGTCCGACCCGGACACTCGGAAACGCTACGACCGGTTCGGTGCCGACTTTCGGCGTGTCCCCGAGGATTACGACGAACGGACCCGCACCCACTCGGGTGGATACCGCGGTGGCGGGAACAGTGGCGGAGGATACGACCGCGGGAGCAGACGCGTGCACTTCGGTCCCGGTGGCGACGGTGGTGTCGATCTCGACGACCTCTTCGGGCAGATGTTCGGCGGCGGTGGCGGGTACGGGCCGATTCCCGGTGCCGATCAGGAAGCGGAACTGGCCTTGACGGTCGAGGAGGCGTACCGGGGCGGCACACGCACGCTCGGACTGGACGGACGGCAGTACGACGTCGACATTCCGGCCGGGGTCGTGGACGGCCAGCGAATTCGGTTGGCCGGACAAGGCGGACGGAGCAACGGCGGCGCGCCGCCGGGGGATCTGTACCTCGTGGTGCGGATCGAGCCACATTCCCGGTTCCGAGTACAGGGCCGAGACATTCACGTCGACCTCCCGGTATCGCCATGGGAGGCGGTCCTCGGGGCGACCGTCGCCGTTCCCACCCCGGGTGGCGAGGCGAAAGTGAAAGTGGCTCCGGGCTCGTCGACTGGAAGGAAGCTGCGACTGCGCGGCGAAGGAATGCCGAATCCACGTGGCACCAACGGCAACCTGTACGCCGAGATCAAGGTGATGGTGCCGTCGAAACCGACAGCACGCGAACGCGCACTGTTCGAGCAGTTGGCCGCAGAATCGAACTTCGATCCGAGGACAAAGACATGAGCGACCCGAACCCGGTGGTCCGGTACGTACTGGTTCGACGCACCGAATTGTCGACCGACGCCTTCGCCGAACGTACGGGGCTGCATCCGGAACTTGCACGGAAGCTCGTGGTCCTCGGTCTGCTCGACGCCGATCGCGTCGTAGGTGGCGAAATGTTCTTCGCACCAACCGAAGTGGCCCATGCAGCCCGCATTCGACGACTGCGGACCGGTCTCGGCCTGAACTACTCGGCAATCGGGCTCGTGCTCGACCTGCTGGAACGAATCGAGACACTCGAAGCATCTTCCCGCAGAAGGAGGACAACCACATGGACATCAGCAACCTGACCGAGAAGTCGCGCGAAGCACTGCAGGAGGCCCAGAGCCTAGCGACCAGAATGGGTCACACCGAGGTCGACGGAGAGCACCTACTGCTCGCCTTGGTCGGTCAGCAGGATGGCTTGGTGCCCCGATTGCTCGAGCAGGCCGGTGCCGAGGTCGATGCCCTGCAATCCGATCTGGAACGTGAACTCTCGCGAAGGCCCAAGGTCAGCGGCCCCGGTGCCGGGACCGGTCAGGTGACGATCACCCGACGCTTGTCCGTGCTCCTCGACGCCGCCGATCGAGAGGCGAAGCGGCTCAAGGATTCCTACGTGTCGGTGGAGCATCTCCTGATGGGCCTCGCCGAAGAGGGTACGGCCACTGCGGCAGGGCGAGTACTCGCCCGTCACGGAATCACCAGGGACTCCTTCCTCACAGCGCTGACGAAGGTGCGCGGCAATCAACGCGTCACCTCGGCCAGCCCGGAAGGTGCGTACGACGCGCTGGAGAAGTACGGACGCGATCTGGTCGCCGAGGGGCGGGCGGGCAAACTCGATCCGGTGATCGGACGAGACGCCGAAATCCGCAGGGTCACGCAGATCCTGAGCCGCAAGACCAAGAACAATCCGGTTCTCATCGGCGACCCCGGCGTCGGGAAGACCGCGATCGTCGAGGGCCTTGCCCAGCGGATCGTCCGCGGCGACGTTCCGGAAGGCCTGCGCGACAGAACGATCTTCTCACTCGACATGGGTTCCCTGGTGGCCGGCGCGAAGTACCGCGGGGAATTCGAGGAGCGTCTGCAGGCGGTGCTGGCCGAGGTGAAGGCAGCCGACGGGCGGATTCTGTTGTTCGTCGACGAGTTGCATACCGTGGTCGGTGCGGGATCAGTGGGCGGTGAGGGGTCTCTCGACGCCGGCAACATGCTCAAGCCGATGCTCGCCCGAGGCGAGCTGCACATGATCGGTGCCACCACGCTCGACGAGTATCGCAAGCACATCGAATCCGATGCGGCACTGGAGCGACGGTTCCAGACCGTCCTCGTCGACGAGCCGAGCGCCGAGGATGCCATCTCGATCCTGCGCGGACTCCGCGAACGCCTCGAGGTGTTTCACGGCGTGAAGATTCAGGACGGCGCTCTCGTCGCTGCCGTCACCCTCTCGCACCGCTACATCACCGACCGCTTTCTCCCGGACAAGGCCATCGATCTGGTCGACGAGGCGTGCGCTCGGTTGCGCACCGAAATCGATTCGATGCCGGCCGAACTCGACGAACTCACCCGGAAGGTGACCCGGCTCGAGATCGAAGATGCCGCGCTGTCCAAGGAGACCGACGGAGCGAGCAAGGCACGTCTCGACGAGCTGCGCAAGGAGCTGGCCGATCTGCGGGCCGAGGCCGATGCCCGGCACGCTCAGTGGGAGGCGGAGCGACAGGCGATCCGCCGGGTGCAAGAGCTACGGAGTGAGCTCGAGCGCTTGCGCCACGAGGCCGAGGAGGCGGAGCGCGCCTACGACCTCAATCGGGCCGCCGAGTTGCGCTACGGCGAGATCGTCGAGCTCGAACGCAGGCTCGAGTCGGCAGAGGAGCAGCTGGTCACCAGACAAGGCCGGAGCCCGTTGTTGCGCGAAGTGGTCACCGAGGACGAGATCGCCGAAATCGTGGCTGCGTGGACTTCGATCCCGGTCGCTCGGCTGCAGGAAGGCGAGCGACAGAAGTTGTTGCAGCTCGACGAGATTCTGCACGAGAGGGTCGTGGGTCAGGACGAGGCGGTGCAGCTGGTCGCGGACGCGGTGATCCGGGCGAGGTCCGGCATCCGTGATCCACGCCGGCCGATCGGGTCGTTCATCTTTCTGGGCCCGACGGGCGTGGGAAAGACCGAGCTCGCAAAAACATTGGCCGGCGCTCTCTTCGACAGCGAAGACAACATGGTGCGCCTGGACATGAGCGAGTACCAGGAGCGGCACACGGTGAGCCGGCTCATCGGGGCACCTCCCGGATACGTGGGGTACGACGAGGGCGGACAGCTCACCGAGGCGGTGCGCCGAAAGCCGTACTCGGTTGTGCTTTTCGACGAGATCGAGAAGGCGCACGCAGATGTGTTCAATACCCTGCTACAGGTGCTCGACGACGGCCGAATCACCGATTCACAAGGCAGGCAGGTCGATTTCAGGAACACGGTGATCATCATGACCTCCAACATCGGTTCCCAGCATCTCCTCGAAGGAGTCACACCCGACGGCGAGATCGAGCCGAACGCCCGCGAGCGGGTTCTCGCGGAACTGCGTGGGCATTTCCGTCCCGAGTTCCTCAACCGGGTCGACGACATCGTGCTGTTCACCCCACTCACCCTGCCCCAGATCGAGCACATCGTCGGGTTGCAGCTCACCGATCTTCGAAACCGGTTGTCGGAGCGCAGGATCGATCTGGACATCACCCCGGACGCGCGCAGGCTCGTCGCCGAACGCGGATTCGACCCGGTCTACGGTGCACGGCCATTGCGTCGGTACATCGCCCACGAGGTCGAGACCAAGATCGGTCGCGCGCTACTGCGAGGGGACATCGAACCAGGCGGCACCATCACCGTCACGGTGGTCGACGGAGAACTCGTCGTCGCGTATGCGGAACCCGCCGTCGCGGCGGCCTGAGAGGAGATGTCGCCATGGAATCGGACAAGGTGAAGTGCGCGCACTGCGGCAAGGTCAACAGGGTGCCTGCCGCAGCGGACGGGACACCCCGGTGCGGGAACTGCCACGAGCCGCTGCCGTGGATCGCCGCAGCACGGGACGAGGACTTCGCGGAGATCGCCGAACACCCCTCGGTGCCCGTACTCGTCGATCTCTGGGCGACCTGGTGCGGACCGTGCCGCATGGTCAGCCCGGCGCTCGAACAGCTCGCCGGAGAACGCGCGGGCCGGATCAAGCTGGTCAAGGTCGACGTGGATGCCGCACCCCTGACGTCCGAACGATTCACCGTCAGGGCCGTGCCGACCCTGCTGGTGATGGATCGAGGTGAGGTCCTCGCTCGGCAGGCCGGTGCAGCCCCGGTACCCCAGCTACGCGCATGGCTCGATCGAGCGCTTTCGGAGAATGCAGGCAAGGAGGCGACATCATGACGTTCGTGCCAGTGGACCCGCACGTCGATGCAATCCGGTCCGTGGTGCCCAGAACTCCGCAGGGCTGCGAAGAATGCCTCCGTCTCGGCACCCCGTGGGTGCACCTGAGGCTGTGCCTGACATGCGGGCACGTCGGGTGTTGCGACTCCTCGCCGGGCAGACACGCGAGCGCGCACGCACATGTCGTCGGTCATCCGATCGTTCGGTCGATGGAACCCGGAGAAGATTGGAGGTGGTGTTATGTCGACCGAAATTTCGTCTGAGGACGCCGGACCAGCGGTCGTCGACGAGACCACGGACGAGCACGGCGCGTTCCCGCGGCTGACGGACGATCAGGTCGCAGTGCTCGAGGTCGGTGGCACACGTCGATCGGTTCGTACCGGAGAAGTGCTGATACGCGAGGGTGCGCCCAGCAATGACTTCTTCGTCGTTCTGTCCGGCAAGGTCGCCGTTCTCGACGAGGGTGACCGGGACGGTGAACGTCGAATACTTCGCGTGCACGGACCCGGCCGCTTCTTGGGTGAGCTCGGACTGCTCGAAGGTCAGGTGGCGTTCTACACCGCCGAAGCGATCGAAGACGGCGAGCTGCTCGTCACTCCCGCCGAACGGGTGCGCGAACTGGTTGCCCACGATCCAGTGCTGAGCGATCTGATCCTGCGGGCTTACCTGCTGCGTCGACACCTGCTGATCGGGCTCGGCTCGGGGTTCCGGATCATCGGGTCCTGCTATTCACCGGACACGTTGCGGCTTCGAGAATTCGCAATGCGAAATCGATTGCCTCACAAATGGATCGATCTGGAGCGGGACGAGCGGGCGGAGCAGCTGTTGCGCAGCCTGGACATCGCCCCCGAGGACGTTCCCGTCGTCATCTGGCACGGCGAGAAGGTACTGCGCAATCCGACGAACACAGAGCTCGCCCGCATCGTCGGACTTTCCGTGCCGAACGCTGCCCAGGACGTGTTCGATCTCGTCGTCGTGGGTGCAGGACCGGCCGGACTGGCCGCATCCGTATACGGAGCGTCGGACGGGTTGAACACGGTGACACTGGAGACGATCGCCGCAGGGGGACAGGCCAGCACCTCCTCCCGAATCGAGAACTACCTGGGATTCCCGGCCGGAATCTCCGGATCCGAATTGGCCGAGCGGGCTGTGATCCAGGCCGACAAGTTCGGTGCCCGCATCCTGGTCTCGGCAGAGGTGACCGGATTGACGTCCGAAGCCGGGTACCACGTGCTCCGGCTCTCTGACGGCGGCACGGTTCGCGGCCGGTCCATCGTGCTCGCCACCGGTGCGCGCTACCGCAAGTTGACCGTTCCCGGTATCGCGGAACTGGAAGGCACGAGTGTGTACTACGCCGCCACTCATCAGGAAGCCCGCATGTGCGGGACCGACCCGGTGGCCATCGTCGGCGGCGGTAACTCCGCAGGCCAGGCGACAGTGTTTCTCGCCGAACATGTTTCGGATGTCCACTTGCTCATCCGCAATGACGATCTCGGAAAGAGCATGTCCCGTTACCTGGTCGACCAGATCGAGCACCACCCGCACGTGACCGTGCATCGTCACACCGAGGTTCGCGCGGTCCGCGGCAAGAAGTACCTCGACGAAGTCGTGGTCGAGAACAACCGCACGGGCGAACAGGACACGATCAGGGCGCACGCCCTGTTCGTGTTCATCGGAGCGACGCCTTACACGGGGTGGCTTGCCGACGCCATCGCACTCGACGAACACGGGTTCGTCGTCACCGGTACGGACGCAGCTCTCGCTCGTGGAGACGGCGCCCTACAGATCGGAGCAGCGCTGTGCGGGACGCTCGAAACGAGCCGACCCGGCCTGTTCGCCGCGGGCGACGTCCGCAGCGGATCGGTGAAGCGAGTCGCATCCGCAGTCGGCGAAGGAGCGATGTCGGTACGCCAGGTCCACGAGTATTTCGAGCGACGGTGACGTGGGACAACCGCAACCATCGCAGCCCTGACGGATCCAGTGGACACACGTACACTGAATCGAGTGGGGAAGAGAACTCAGCGCACACAGGAGTTGGGTGAACTCGCAGAAATCGCGCTTCGCGAGCTGGCATCGGCCACGGGTGGTGTTCGCGCAGTTCACTCGGCAATTGCACGACGCACATTTGCCGCCGTGAAACTCGGCGTCGGGCCGGCTGCCGTGCCGACGCAGCTGATGCACGACGCGATCGCCGCCGGAACCTACGCGACCATCACAGCCGCCTGCACCGGCGCAGCCACAGCAGTCGGTGCACTGACCGGCAGTTCCGACGTGACCGGCGACGAGGTCACCGAGGACGATGCGCGGCCGTCACCGTCGCACACCACCCGCGGCGCTCAGACCATCGCCGTCCTGCACGGTCTCATCGGCGACGACATGGAGCGCAGTTCCCGGGTCCTCGCCTACCCGATGTCGATACGTGTCGACGGACGCCCGGTAGTTACCAAGTACCGCGCCCTGGCCACGGCGTTTCCCGACGCGGGAGCGCACCTCGTGGTGTTCCTGCACGGGCTCGTGGAGACCGAATCGGCATGGCGGCTCGGTGGGCGACCCACGTACGGGGAGCGCCTGGACTCAGAATCCGGAACGACCTCGATCTTTCTGCGCTACAACACCGGTCGTCGAATTGCCACCAACGGTGCCGACCTGTCGGACCTGTTGGAACAGCTCGTGCCGGCCTGGCCCGTCAGGGTTCACCGCATCACCCTGGTCGGTCATTCCATGGGCGGGCTGGTCTCGCGCAGCGCCGCACACCACGCTGCGGAGAGCGGCCGCCGATGGGTGGAGCTGTTGACGGACGTATTCACCCTGGGGACACCACATCTGGGTGCGCCGCTTGCGCGCGGCGTTCACGTCGCCACGGCAGCGCTGGCAATAGCGCCCGAGACCCGTCCGTTCGCGAACCTGTTGGCGCGTCGAAGCGCCGGAGTCCGCGACCTGATTCACGGATCGATCACCGAGGACGAGGGACATGCCAGCTACGCCGACGGATTCGACGTCGGAGCGGCCGCGGACATCTCGGTTCCGGAGGGGGTGCGGCATCATCACGCGTCCGCCGTCATCACAGGAAACCCGCGACACCCGATCGGAATCTTCGTGGGCGACGGCCTGGTCCGTACGGACAGCGCCGGAGGGCGGAACAAGCTGCGTGACATAGGACTTCGTCCGGACGACGGTCTGGCGATCAACAGCGCACACCACTTCACCCTCCTCAACGACGAGAGAGTGTACGAATGGATGCGACGCGCACTGGTCGGCCCATCTTCCGAATCGTCCCCCTGACTGTCGATTTCGGCCTACTCGGTCCATCGATAGTCGAGGAACTTCCCGTCGAACGTCACCACGACCCGATCTCCGTCATCGTGCGGTCGTCGTTCGATGTTCATCGTGAAGTTGATGGCGCTCATGATGCCGTCGCCGAATTCCTCGGCGATCAGTTCTTTGAGCGCAGGGCCGTACACCTGCAGCGCCTCGTGGAATCGGTAGACCGTGGGGTCCGAGGAGATGTCCAGCGACCCACGATAGGGAGCCAGGGTCAGCTCGAACAACGAACCGTCGGGCATACCCAGTTTTTCGGCAAGGAGGTCGGCCTGGGCGAGGCTGAGGGGATGCTGTCCGTAGAGTGCCGACACCGTCCATGCCACCGGCATGTCGATGGCCTCGGCCACAGCGGCCCAACTCAATCCGGCTCGAGCTCGTGCAAGCCGAATCTCGCCGATCAATGGCTTACCTGAAAAATCGGTCAACAGCTCTCTCCTTCGTGGCCGTACTGCAGGCGCACACCGAGTGCGCCCCGAGTTCACAGTCTCAGCTCGATGATCCTGCCTCGCAACATCTGGTATCGATCACGCGAGCACGGTCCGATCGCAGATATGGTGGTTGTTTCCGCCACGGCACAACGAAAGTACTGACGACATGACCCAACTCGGTCTCGGCCTTGCCGCCCTCGGACGCCCCGAGTACCTGACGGTCGGGCACTCCGATGCCGTCGACGGGCGATTCGATCCGGCAGCCCTCGAGCAGCTGTGCCACGCAGTACTCGACGCCGCATGGGACAGCGGAATCAGACACTTCGACGTCGCGCGCTCCTACGGCTTTGCCGAGCGCTTCCTCGGCAGCTGGTTGTCGCGACACCCTTCTCGGCGAGACGAGCTGGTGATCGGCTCCAAATGGGGATACGCGTACGTCGCCGATTTCCAGCGGGGTGCCGAGGTGCACGAAGTGAAAGAGCACTCGGTTGCCCGCTTGGCCGAGCAGTGGCCGCAGACTCTGCGCGACCTCGGCGGTGCACCGGACCACTACCTGATCCACAGCGTCACCCCGGACAGTCCAGCCCTGAGCGACACTGCCCTGCTCGACGACCTACGTGCCATAGCCGAGGGTGGTACCCGAATCGGCATCAGCACCAGCGGACCACATCAAGCCGACGTGGTGGCTGCTGCACTGGAGATCGAGGTGTTCAGCTCGGTGCAGTCGACGTGGAACCCCCTCGAGCCGTCGGTCGGCCCGGCCCTGGCACGCGCACACGAAGCCGGCTGGTTCGTCGTCGTCAAAGAGGCCATGGCCAACGGCCGACTGGTGGCCGAAGATTCCCCACTCGCCAGGGTCGCGGATTCCGCCGGGGTCGGCCGTGACGCAGTCGCACTGGCGATTGCACTCGCGCAACCGTGGGCCGATGTCGTGCTCTCCGGCGCGGCAACTGTGACTCAACTCGAGCAGAACATCGCCGCGCTGTTGATCGACCGCGAACTGATCACAGCGAGCGATCTGAAATTTGCGGAAGACTCGGAAGGTTACTGGGACAACCGATCACGAATGCCATGGACATGACAGCTATGTAGAGCCTCCTCGCGGGATCGAACAATTGACCGCTCACAACCTCAGTAGGACGCGCGTCCACCGCTGATGTCATAGACCGCACCGGTGGAGAAGCTGAGTTCGTTAGACGCCAACCACGCAACGAGTTCGGCTATCTCCGTCGGAAGGCCCATTCGAGCCATGGGCGTCAGACTTTGCGATCGCGCGAGAATCGCTGGGTCGGTACCCGCGTTCATCGGACTCGATACCGCGGCAGGCGCAACCACGTTGGCGAGTACGCCGGTGGTGGCTATCTCCTTACCCAAAGATTTCGTCAGTGCGATCACAGCAGCCTTCGACGCGGAGTAAGCGCTTTGGAGCGGGTTCCCGTCTTTGGCTGCGATGCTGGCGAGGTTGATGATCCGTCCCCAACCGTTGTCCACCATGGCAGGAACGAACGCCTTGCACATCAAGAAGGTGCCATCGACGTTGATGCGGAACGTTCGTTGCCACTGATCCAGTTCCACATCGACGAGAGGAGCCGACGGCCCGACCACACCGGCGCTGTTGATCAGGATGTCCACCCGTCCGACCTTGCTTCGTAGCGCGTCCACGGCATATGCGTCGGATACATCGACCAGTTCGTCGCCACCGAGAATATCGGCGGTGATCACCCGAACCCCCGAGTCCGTCAATCGTTTCGCGCAGGCTGCCCCGATTCCGCTGGCACCGCCCGTGATCAGCGCAGTCGCATCGGCAGGGTAGGTAGTCATGGCGTGAGCTCCTTCGATCGAGTGGCAACACCACATTCTCTATGTAAATTCGACACATAAAATGTGATTCACTGTATTCTCAACGGACTATATGACCTGAAGCACAGTGGTCGACTTTCAGCCCTGACGACCGGAGAAGTTTCATGGAAATTCGCTGGCTCGAATCATTCGTTGCCGTTGCCGAAGAACTTCACTTCGGCCGTGCCGCACAACGACTACGGATGGCTCAATCTCCATTGAGTCAGACAATCCGCAAACTCGAAAAGGATCTCGGAACGAGCCTGTTCGACCGAAGCACACGAAGCGTGGAGCTGACTGCTGCTGGACACGCGTTTCTCCCGCACGCACACCGAGTCCTCGAGGGTATCGAAACCGCTCGGCACGCGACGCGCGCATCCGAGGGAGGCGTGTACGGAAGAATCAGGATCGGGTTCACCGGCGTTCTCAACCATCGCGCACTGCCGCCGCTCACCCGAACGCTTCGCCAGCGCCATCCAGATATCGAACTGACGCTCGTCGGGCGGATCATGACCCGTGACGCGGTGAACCAGATCGAAAGTGGAGCTCTCGACCTGGCCTTCGTCGGCCTGCCCGTGACGTCACCGTCCGTCACCACTCGACTCATCCGACGTGAACCGTTCGGCGCGGTACTGCCATCCGATCACCGGCTGGCCGGTGAGTCGAAAATCGATCTCCGCGACCTGTCCGACGACGGATTCGTCACCACACCGATCTCCGCTGGATCTTCACTGCAGGAAATTGCCATGCGTGCCTGCCTGGACGCCGGCTTCAGGCCACAGATCGTTCAGGAGATCACCGACCCGTACATGATCTTGATGCTCGTCGCCGCGGGAGTAGGCGTCGCTCTGATGTCGGACGGTATTGCGGAAATTCTTCCACCGGGCACCGTGTTCGTCCCGCTCACCGGTGAGCCGGTCTACATGCCACACGCAATTGCGTGGTCCAGCGCGCCACCGAGCCCCGCCATGGCGGTCGCACTACGTATCGCGGAGGAAATCTTGCCTACCCCATTTCAAGACTGATTCAGTCTTTATCTCAGATCTTTTTAGTGTTGGACGCGGCATAGTCGAGCGTGACACGCTCGTTTGCAGTAGCGAGTTGTGAACCACGTCATATCGACAGGCTTCCCAGCGAGCCCCGACCATCACCGTCGCCGCCACGTGCAGCGTGAGAGACAAGGAACTGTCATGGCAAGCAAATCCACTTCTGCCACCGCCCATCCGAACAGGAATGCGCGGCGTGCGGCGGCCTCAGGTTTTCTCGGAAGCGCCCTCGAGTACTACGACTTCTTCATCTACGGCTCCGCTGCCGCGCTCGTCTTCCCCGCCATCTTCTTCACCGGCGGAGGACCGACCGCCACCCTGCTGTCGATCGGCACCCTCGGCGTCGCCTACATCGCACGACCCCTCGGAGCAGTTCTGTGGGGCCACCTCGGTGATCGCTACGGCCGAAAGAACGCGTTGCTGGGCTGTCTGCTCATGATGGGCATCGCTACGGTCCTCGTCGGCTGCCTCCCCACATACGACACCATCGGAATCGCAGCACCGATCATCCTCGTCATTCTGCGACTGCTGCAGGGCCTGTCCGCCGGCGGCGAGTCACCCGGATCCTCTGCATTGACGCTCGAACACGCACCATCCCACCGTCGCGCATTCTTCACCTCGTTCACGATGAGCGGCATCATGTTCGGCATCGTCATCTCGAGCCTGGTGTTCATCCCCGTCGCAGCGCTACCCGACGAAGACCTCTACTCCTGGGGATGGCGTATACCGTTCCTGCTCAGCATCATCGTCACAGCCGTCGCGATCTGGCTGCGTCGCAGCCTCGACGAGCCCGAGGTTTTCGAGGAACTCAAGGAGCAGGACGAGACCGCAGGCGTCCCCGTCGTCGAGATGTTCCGATCCCACTGGCGCACGGTCATCCGCATCAGCCTCAGCGCCAGCTTCGCGATGATCAACACGATCGTCAATGTCTTCGCTCTCGCCTACGCGGTGAACGTCGTCGGTTTCGAGCGCACCACGATGCTGCTCGCCATCGCGTCCGCAAATTTTGTCGCCGTCCTCACCCAGCCGCTCTACGGCATCCTTGCCGACCGCATCGGACGCAAACCGGTCTTCGTCGTCGGCGTCCTCGGCGCAGGTGCCATGGTGTTCGCGTTCTTCCATGCCATCGGCACCGGCAGCGTACCAATGGTTTTCGCTGCGGGCATCGTTCTGATCGGCGTCTTCTACGCCATGCCCAACGGCATCTACCCGGCATACTTTCCCGAGCAGTTTCCCGCCAAGGTTCGCTACACCGGTATGGCGGTGAGTCTCATGCTCGGCCTTCTCGCCGCCGGCTTCACCCCCGCCATCGCTCAGTCGATCACCTCCGGCGACACCAGCAACTGGGGACCGGTCGCCTGGATGTGCATGGGCTTCGCCGCTCTGGCTGCTGTCGCGGTTCTGACCGGACCCGAAACCTTCCGCACTCCCACCGAGGAGCTCGGCGAGAAAGCCACTGAGCAGGCGCAGGCAGGAAAGCCTGCCAAGCTGCTCGCGGACAACTCCGCCTGACCCGGAATTCCTCTCGCGCAGTTTCGGATTCGACACAATCGAAGGGCTCACCGTGTCCACGAACACGCACCATCACATCGGACTGATCGGCAGCGCGATTTCGACATCGCTCTCGCCCGACCTGCACAACCGCGAGGCCTCCCGTCTCGGCCTCGATGACTACAGCTACGAACTGATCGAACTCGACATGCAGGCGGATCCGGGCCGCCCTCTGCACGAGGCGATCTCGGCCGGCTACACCGGATTCAACGTCACCCACCCGTTCAAGCAAACGATCATCGATTCGTTGGACGAGTTGTCCGACGATGCCCGGATGCTCGGTGCCGTCAACACCATCGCCGTGCGTGACGGCAGATCCATCGGATTCAACACGGACCACACAGGATTCATGTCCGCGCTGCGTACCGGACTCCCGGGAGCCGAGCTGGGCCGCGTGGCACTGATCGGAGCAGGCGGGGCCGGCTCTGCCGTCGCATTCGCTCTTGCGGCCGCAGGAGTGACGGACCTCCGTATCTGCGATGTCGACCGCAACCGTTCGCAGGAGCTGTGCGACCGTCTCTCGCAGTCCGTAACGACGGCGACGGCAACGCCGTTCACACCCGACGCGATCGAATCGGTTCTCGCCACATCGCACGGCGTTGTCAACGCCTCTCCGATCGGCATGACCGGCCATCCAGGCACCCCGTTCACGACGGCGGCTTTGCGCGCGTCCATCTGGGTGGCGGACATCGTCTACCGACCGATGCAGACCGAGCTCATCTCCGCAGCACGCGCTGCTCGATCCCCGGTCCTCGACGGCGGACGGATGCTCGTCGCCCAGGCCGCAGACACGTTCACCCTCCTGACCGGGGCGATCCCCGATCGAGACAGAATGCGTCGACATCTCACCGAACTCGTTGTTGCGCAATCGATCGCAGCATGAGAGGAACAACCGTGGGTACACTCCCCTCGTTCGCCCAGCCGCTTCGAATCGGCACACTCACCCTCCGAAACAGATTCGTCTCCGCGCCGATGGAGCGCAATTATTGCGAGATCGACGGCACCATGACCGATCGATACATCGCCTACCTCGAACGCCGAGCCGCAGGCGGAGCGGCCCTGATCTTCACCGAAGCCAGCTACGTCCGCGCCGACGGTAAAGGACGCATCCGACAGATGGGCGTCGACGTCGACGACCGGATCCCCGGGATCAGAAAGATGACCGATGCGCTCCATGCCCATGGAGCACTGGTCGGCGTCGAACTCAACCACGGCGGCCGCACTGCCCAAGGAAGTGTCAGCGGATTCACCCCCGTCGCCCCGTCACCCGTTCCCTGCGCGGTCGTCGGCGGCGAGATGCCCGAACAGCTCGACGAGGACGATATCGAGCACATCATCGAATGCTTCGGTGACGCTGCCCGTCGATGCCGGCAAGCAGGGGTCGACGTCATCTCCCTGCACGGCGGACACGGCTACTTGATTCACCAATTCCTCTCCCCTGCTTACAATCTCCGCGACGACAAATGGGCCGAGCCCACATTGTTCGTCAACCGCGTCATCGACGCCGTTCGCGCAGCAGCTCCGGACGTGGCTCTCGGAATTCGGTTCTCTGCCTTCGAGGGAATCGACAACGGCCTCGACGCAGAGACCACGCGCGCCAGAATCGACGCCATCGACACCGACCGCCTGGACTTCCTCGACGTCTCGGCAGGAAACTACGAGGCCGGCCAATGGATCATCCAGCCCGGCGAATGGAAGCGTGGACTTCTCGCTCCGTACGCGGAGCAGTACACCCGTGACTTCGAGATCCCCGTCGGTGTTGCAGGACGAATCAGTAGTCCCGAGGCCGCCGATGCGGTGATCTCCTCTGGCCAAGCGGATTTCGTGAGTATGGCACGCACCCTGCACGCCGATCCCGATTTCCCGAACCGCGTCCTTGCCGGCGAGCGGTATCGCCCGTGCATAGCGTGCAATTACTGCATCGATTCCCTTGCTGCGGGACCGATCCCATGTTCGGTCAACCCATGGGTCGGCCGGGAAATGGAACAACCGAGCCTGCGTGTATCCGACGCGTTCACTGCGGCGGTCGTCGGCGGTGGCCCCGCAGGCATGGCGGTGGCGCGTGAACTCGCTCTCGCCGGCCATCACGTCGATCTGTACGACGAAAGGACGACGCTCGGAGGCGACTTCGCACTCGCATCGGGCCTGCACGAGTACCCGGAGTACCGGCAGATCGTCCAGTGGTATTTCGACGAACTGGCCGATCTGGACGTCACCACCCACCTCGGCGAGACCGTCGAGGGGCTGATGCTGGCGGAGGGAAACTTCGATACGATCGTCCTCGCCACCGGAGGGCGCGGACCCACGATAGACCTTCCGGGTTCACACACCCGCCGAGTGCGCGACGTCCGTGAGTTCCTACTCGCAGCGGAACCACCGCCGCCCTCGATCACGATCTTCGGTGCCGACCGCGAAGCTGCAGCCGTCGCCGATGAGCTGTTGCAACACGGAACGCGTGTCGTCATGGTGGGACCACAGCAGCAGATCGCCCATGACGTCGGGCGGCGCGGCAAGATCGTGCTCCTTCCGCGCCTCGCATCGGCTGCCGGTCTGACCACGTACCTGTCGTCGATCATCACCGCCGTCGACCATGACCGAGTCGAGATCCGCACCGACGGACACGCCCGCTGGGTCGACGCACCCGGCGAGTTGCTCATCTCCCACGGCATCGAGCCCCGTGCGGATCTGCTGGACATCGCGAGATCTCTCGAGCCGCGTTTCGGAGTTCACACAGTCGGTGATGCAAGCGGCGACGGTGGTTCTATCCACGCTGCACTCGTCACTGCCGCCGACGTGGCTGCCCGCATCACCGTCGACGCGGCTGCAGTCTCGAAGGAACAGGTCGGCGCATGACGCTGCCCCGCTCCCGGCCCACCACCGATATCCGCGAGGCCATCCCCGCCATCGGGCTTGGCACGTGGCCACTGACCGGTGGACCCGCCACCGATGCCGTCCTGACCGCGATCGAATCCGGATACCGGTCCATCGACACCGCAGCGGTGTACGAGAACGAGGAGGCAGTGGGAAAAGCATTGTCCGAGTCCATGGTTCACCGAGCCGAGCTGTTCGTCTGCACCAAACTCCGCGGTACCGACCACGTCTCCGGTGATGTCCGCGATGCGATCGAACGCAGTATCGACCGACTCGGCCTGGACTACCTGGATCTGTTCCTGATTCATTGGCCACTTCCCGAGCACGACAAGTACGTAGCGGCCTTCGAAGCACTGCTCGACTGCCGTGACGCCGGGCTCGTGCGATACGTGGGAGTATCCAACTTCACCGAGCAACACCTTCGGCGGACAACTGCCGCGACCGGAGAAGCACCGGCCGTCAACCAAATTCAGATGGATCCGACACTGGCACGCCGCCCGATCCGTCGGGTACACGACGAACTCGGCGTCGTGACCCAGTCGTGGAGCCCCTTGGGTCGCGGAGAGGTCGTCGCCTCCGATGTCGTTGCCGCCATCGCAACGCGCCTCGGGTGCACGCCTGCACAGGTCGCGCTGGCCTGGCACCTGCACAACGGGGTGGTTCCGATCGTGAGATCCGCGAACCCGGCCAGACAAGCAGAGAACCTGGCAGCACGCGGGATACAGCTCGCCGACGACGATATCGCCGCACTCGCTCATCTGGACCGGGGCGAATCGGCCGCACGAAATCCAGAGAAAGAGGAGCACTACTGATGGCACTGCGTATCGGCATCGTCGGATGCGGACGGATCGCGCGTAATCACGCCCGAGCCCTGCAGCTGGTCGACAGCGTCGAGGTGGTCGGATGCTGCGACACCGATCTCGATCGCGCTCGAAAGTTTGCCGTCGACAACGGCATTGCTTTCGGAGTGCGCAGTGTCGAGGAGTTGATCGCACACGGGCTCGATGCGGTGACCGTCTGCACCCCGCATCCTGTACACGAGCAGGTCGTCCTCACCGCAGCCGCTGCGGGTCTACATGTGTTGTGCGAGAAGCCGATAGCAGTGGACCTGGCCGCGGCCGACCGAATGATCGACGCGACCGACCGCGCGGGGGTCACCTTCGGCGTACTTTTCCAGCGACGATTCTGGCCAGCTTCCCAGCGAATCAGAGCTGCCATCGACGACGGACGACTCGGAGTTCCGATGCTCGGGGAAGCCTCGGTCGTTCTGCATCGGCCCTCGGCGTACTACTCGACGGACGCATGGCGCGGGCGTTGGGACACCGACGGAGGAGGCGTACTCATGACCCAAGCGATCCACCAGATCGACATGCTGCAATGGTTCATGGGCGAGGCCGCTTCCGTCGCCGGTTTCATCCGCACCCACACTCACGGTGACCGTATGGAGACCGAAGACTCCGCCTCCGCAGTCATCTCCTTCGCTTCCGGCGGGACGGCGACTGTCACTGCCACCACCGGTGCCAACCTCAACCTCGGCAACCGGGTGACCGTCGTCGGCAGTACCGGCGCCATAGCCAGCGTTCTCGAATTTCCGGAGGGCAGCGAAGGCGTGAACGAGCTGTGGACCGTTCCCGGTGAGGTATCGCTCGGCACCGTGTTCTCCGCGGATACCGAGGCAAACCTCGATGTCGACGAGGTCAACGCTGGACTCGCCGACTTTCACACTCTTCAGGTTCAGGACTTTGCCGAGGCGATCCTCACCGGGCGTCGCCCAGCAGTGACCGGACGCGACGCCCGAGCCTCACTGGCGATAGTGGCCGGAATCTACGAGTCCTCGCGGACCGGCCGCGTCGTCGACCTCACTCCTACAACGACACTCGTCTCGGAAGGATCTTGACATGACACCCACCGACAATATCTACGACGTCGTCGTCATCGGGTCCGGTGCGGGTGGACTGTCGACCGCAATCGCGGCCGCTCGAGGTGGTGCCTCGGTCCTCGTCGTCGAGAAGGCCGATGTCTGCGGAGGTGCCACCGCATGGTCCGGCGGATGGATGTGGACACCGCGCACCATGTTCGCCCACGCCGCCGGGCTCCATGAAGACCGCGAAACCCCCCGCACCTACCTCGAACACAGGCTCGGCGAGAACTTCGACGCCGCCAAAGTCGACGCCCTACTCGACGGTGCACCGGAAATGGTCGAATTCTTCGAGAAGAACACCGCGCTGCAGTTCGTCCCCGGTACACACGTCGCCGACATCCACGGCGACACCCCCGGAGCCGGCACCGGCAATCGTTCCGTGGCTCCCAAACCGGTCGACCTCCGCACGCTCGGACTCGACGTCGCGGTCCTCCTGCGGAGGCAACTCTACGAAACCTCTTTCCTCGGAATGGGAATCATGGCCGGTCCCGATCTACAGGGATTCCTGCACGGCACCAGATCGGTGTCGGCGTTTGCGCATTGCGCCCGACGCGTCACCCGACACATGTTCGATCTAGCGACGAAACGCCGAGGACAGCATCTCGTCAACGGAACTGCACTGGTCGGTCGCTTGCTCCGGTCCGCGCTCGACTCCGATGTCGATATCAGAGTTCGCACTGCAGCGACAGCTCTGATCACCGACGAGAGCGGACGCGTCGTGGGTGTTCGTCTCACCGGACCTGACGGTGCATACAGCGTGCACGCACGCAGCGGTGTCGTCCTGGCGACCGGCGGATTCACTCATGACCTCGATCGTTGTCGAGAGTTGTTCCCGCGCAGCCCGTCCGCCACCGAGCATCGCACCTTGACTCCGGGAACGACGACGGGAGACGGAATCTCGCTCGGCGAATCGGCCGGTGGACGACTGGATACGTCACTCGCCTCGCCCGTTGCCTACTGCCCGGTTTCGATCATCAAGTACCGCAACGGAAAAGAAGGCGTATTTCCACACATCCTCGACCGCGGTAAGCCGGGGGTGATCGGCGTCCTCGCAGACGGACGACGATTCGTCAACGAGGCGCTGGGTTACCACGATTACACGCTGGCGATGATGGACACGGTTCCCGACAGCGAGGAAATCTGTTCGTGGTTGATCGCAGACCGACAGTACATTCGCTACCTACCCCTCGGAATGGCCAAACCTTTCCCGATCCCCACCTGGCCGTATCTGCGGTCCGGCTACTTGCAGCGCGGGAAGACCGTGCGAGAGCTCGCCGAGAAGATCGGAGTGGACCCCGACGGTCTCGACAAGACCGTTGCCGCGTTCAACGAAGGTGCTCGCGACGGCGTCGATCCCGAGTTCGGAAGGGGAACAACTGCATTCAATCGAGCATCCGGAGATGCATCGAATCCATGGCCAAATCCGTCGCTGGCCCCTCTCGAGAAGGGACCGTTCTACGCAGTGAAGGTCATACCGGGCAGCTTCGGCACGTTCTCCGGCCTGGTCACCGATGCGTTGTCACGGGTCCTCGATGCCCGCGACGAGCCGATTCCCGGCCTCTCGGCAGTGGGCGTCGATCAAGCCAGTGTGATGGGCGGGCACTACCCCTCCGGAGGAATCAACCTCGGACCCGCGATGACATTCGGCTACCTCACCGGCCGCCGCCTCGCCACACAGACAGGAACACCGTCATGACGCCACCTCTGGGTCTCGCCGCGCTCACCGTGCTCGACACTGCACCGCTCGAACAAGTGACGCTGGCCGAAAAGCACGGCTTCGACACCATCGGTATCCGACTGCTACCTGCCTCCCCTGGAACCACGGCCTACCCGCTGCACGAGAACTCAGCGGATCTCGACGAACTGGTCAGGCGCCTGACGGACTCCGCGGTCACGGTCTTCGACCTCGAAATCGTCCGGCTTGGAGAGGATTTCCGGGTTTCCGACTACGAGAAGTTCGTCGCTGCCGGTGCCCGCCTCGGAGCACACGCAGTGTTGGTCGGCGGTGATGACCACGACCGATCACGGCTCACCGACTCCTACGCACAGTTCGCGGCGCTGTGCGCCGACTACTCGATGGTGGCCAGCCTCGAATTCATGCCCTGGACAGCGGTACCCGATGCCCGCGCCGCACTCGAGGTCGTCTCGCAGGCAGACGGTCCCGGCCGAAGCATCCTCGTCGACGCCCTTCACGTGGACCGTTCGGCGACGACGCTGGCCGATCTGGCCGAGATCCCCCGGGACTGGCTGCACTATGCCCAACTCTGCGATGGACGTGTCCCGGCGCCCACAGAAACGGCCGAACTCATTCGCCACGCCCGCGAGGAGAGACTCGTCCCGGGCACCGGCGGCATCGACCTCGATGGAATCTGGGCGACGCTACCTGGCGACCTCCCCGTCAGCATCGAGCTACCCAACGAGCCACTGCGCCAGAAGCTCGGAACCGACGACTGGCTCGATTCCCTGGTGTCGGCTGCACAGGAGTTGCTCGCTCGCAGATGAGGCTCATTGAAGGCGGATCAGCTCCCCCGTTTCGGAAACCCGACTCCGATCGGCGTCGGGTTTACAGAAGCGAGGAGCTGATCTGCTGCAGGGTGCCGCGAGCGCAACAACAGGATCGGAGAGGGGAGCCTCCTCACGGGATCGATCCGTTGACCGCTCGCTTGCAGTGGGTCGTACCCGCGCTTGTCGAGCCGGTGTCGCGTGGCTTCGAAGCGTTTGGGACGATTCGGACATGACGACGAACCGGCAGACGCCCTCCGGCCATGGTGACAAGGAGCAGGATCGACCCGGACTCGATGAAGTTGTCAGGGGGCGGCCGCCGGCGACGGAATTGGCGGCCAACGTCGTGCGCGGCGGTCTGATCGGTCTGGCGGAAACGGTTCCCGGGGTCTCGGGCGGCACGGTCGCCCTGGTCACCGGCATCTACACCAGGGCAATCGCGTCGGCGAAGCATCTGACGGACATCCCCAAGGCCGTGGTGACACGGTCCGACGTGCGCGCCGAGGTCCGTCAGGTCGATTGGTGGCTGCTCGTCACGGTCGGCGTCGGCATGCTGTTGATGGTGTTCTCGGTGGCGGGGATCATGGCGGCTTTCGTCACGGATCAGCCCGTCTACTCCAAGGCACTGTTCATGGGCATGATCGCGATGTCGGTGGCGATCCCCTTCATGGAGGTCAGTCGTGGCGCTTTCCCCACCACCCGATCCCGACTGTCTGCCGTGGCTCTGTTCGTCGTCCTCGCCGTCGGGGTCGTCCTTCTCACGTCGTTACCCGGGATCGAGTCATCGAATCCGTCGTTGATTCTGGTCTTCTTCGCCGCGACGATCGCAATATGTGCGCTCGTCCTGCCAGGCGTATCGGGGTCGTTCTTTCTGCTTGTCATCGGCCTGTATGCGCCGACGCTCACGGCCGTCGACGAGCGGAACCTGACGTATCTGGCCGTCTTCGCACTGGGCGCTCTGGTGGGGTTGGTCAGCTTCGTTCGAGTGCTCGAGTGGTTGCTGGCCAACTACCACGATCTGGCGATGGTCGCCGCTGCCGGCCTGCTGTTGGGGTCGTTGCGTGCACTGTGGCCGTGGCAGGGCGAGAACAGAGAGCTGCTGGCCGTCGGCAACGAATGGCCCGCTGCATTGGGATTGTTCGCCGTCGGAGTCGCGGTCGTCGCTGTGGTCGTCATCGCTCAGCGGCGACTGGCAGCCACGCGTATGTCCTGACCGTAACGGCAGGCGTAGCCGACCATCCACGCACCTCGTCGGAATCCGCACCGCCTGCAGGTGCCGTGAATTCCCACGAGGGGCGTATGTGTTCGCAAACCCTCCACACAGACTCAAAACTCCGACCCCAGCAGCGGGATCGGAGCAGTGGAGCCTCCTAACGGGATTGAACCGTTGACCGCTCGCTTACAAGGCGAGTGCTCTACCGCTGAGCTAAGGAGGCAGTGAAGCGAAGCCAGCATATCCGTTCATCGGACGCTCAGTAACAACAGGTACCTTGTCCGTGGATCACCCCAGCAACGTGTAAAGACGGTCATGACTTTCCTGCAAGACCTGACGGCTTCGCTGAGCCGTCTCACCGGTGAGCGTCGGGCCACCATCGATACGCCGACCGCAGCACCGTCGCCCCTTCGTCCGATCGATCTG
>NZ_LVCU01000592.1:0-6434 GCF_001647185.1 Rhodococcus sp. EPR-147 | reverse complement strand
ACGGCGACTCAGGTGCAGTACATCGCCGCGACGTATGGCCTCGCGCGATGCGATGTCGATGTCACGTACAACTCGATCACCCTCAGTGCTCACCGGGGCCCGACGCGTCCTCCGGCGTCGACGATGCGCATCGTGCATTACCGCTCGATGGACTTCACGCGGCTGGCCGAGGTCGACCGTCTCATCCGCGCTGTGCGCGTGAAGATGGTGCCGCCGAGCGCGGCGCTCGAGCGGCTCGACGAGATCACCAAGGCTCCGCACCCGTACAACCGGTGGATTGCGACGCTGGCGTGGTCGGGCATGGCCGCTGCCATCAGTGTGTTGCTCGGCGGTGGCGCGTTGGTGGCTGTGGTCAGCTTTCTGACGACGATGGTGATCGATCGCATCGGCCGCGTCCTCAACCGTGCGGGCCTGCCGTTCTTCTTCCAGCAGGTAGTCGGCGGCTTCGTGGCGGCGACACCGGCGATCACGCTCTACAACTTCCAGGACCAGCTGAACATCAGTATCTCGCCGTCGCAGATCATCGCGGCCGGGGTGATCGTGCTGCTCTCGGGGCTCTCGCTCGTCGGCTCGGTGCAGGATGCGATCACCGGTGCCCCGATCACGGCGGTGTCGAGATTCTTCGAAGTGTTGATGATGACGGGCGGCATCATCGCCGGCGTCGCGACGTCTCTGCGGCTGGCCGCGCTGATCGGCAGCGATCTGCCGCAGATCAGCAACCTGGCCCCACCGGACATCCTGCAGGTCCCCACCAAGGTGATCGCCGGCGCAGCAGCGTCGCTGTTCTATGCACTGGCCTGCTACGCCGGGCGTCGTGCGTTGACGGCTGCCTTCATGGGCGGCTTCGCGGGATCGCTGGTGTATCTGCTCTCGCAGACGCTCAACGTGGGGCCTATCATCGCCTCGGCCATCGCTGCCACCGTCGTCGGATTCGCGGGTGGTCTGTTGGCTCGTCGTGCGCTGATTCCACCGCTGATCGTCGCCGTCGCGGGTATCACTCCCCTGCTCCCCGGCCTGGCGCTGTACCGAGGTCTGTACGCGATCCTCAACGACCAGCTACTGCTCGGCATCAGCTCGTTGTTCGCGGCATTCGGCGTCGGCTGCGGGCTGGCCGCGGGTGTGACATTGGGTGAGTGGGGTGCCCGCACCCTGCGTCGACCACGCATCATCGCGCGCACGGAAGAACTCCTACGCCCGACGCTTCGCCGAACAGAAGAACCGCGCCGACCGACTGTTCGTCGGCGGCGCGGTACGAGTCCTTCGTAGAAGGCGGAACTCAGGCCTCTGTGCTGGGGGTTCCCTCAGCGGATGCGCGTGCAGCCGCGTCGGCCTCCATGGCCTCACGCAGGCTGCGCGGACGCATGTCGGTCCAGTTCTTCTCGACGTACTCCAAGCACGCGGCGCGGGTGTCTTCACCGAAGACGACACGCCATCCCTGAGGGACCTCGGAGAACGTCGGCCACAGCGAATGCTGGTCTTCGTCGTTGACCAGCACGAAGAAGCGTCCGTCTTCGTCATCGAACGGGTTGGTACTCATCTCGCCTCACTCGTCGCGAACGTTTGGTTGGTAAGTCTGCACCGTGAGGTGCCACACGACCCTAGCAACGCAGGTCGAGCCGTGGTGCCGTCAGGCCTTCAAGAAGCCGAGCAGTTCCGCATTGACGGCCTCGGGGCGCTCGAGATATCCGTAGTGCCCGGCGTCCGCTATCTCGACGTACCGCGCACCGGGAATGGCGTCGGCCAGTTCCTTGCCCAAGTACGGCGGGATCATCCGATCGTCGGCGAATCCGACCGACAGGCACGGCACCGACACGCCGCGGTAAGCCGCAGTTCGATCGAAATCGTCCTCCATGCCCAGCTGAGCGCGCACGCCGGCGGACGGCGAGGAGGCGGAGAACTCGAACAGGTCGAGCCAGTCGCGTGCCCCGCGAGAATCACGCAACGTCGCAGGCGACAGGTTCATCACCGCTGTCACCGCAGCCGAATAGGTTCCCGGGAGCTCGACGCGCTTGTCGTACAAGGCTCGCTCGCCGTTGGCGAGAGTCTTCTGAAATTCGTCGACTCGGGCGTGGCCGGCGAGGAAGACCGCTTTACGAACCAGGTCGGGCCTACTCAGAGCGAGCTCCTGCGCGACGCGTGAGCCCATCGACGTTCCGACGACGTAGGCCTTCTCGTCACCGTTCCGAACGAGCTCGATCAGGCCGGCAGTATCGGCGACCATGTCCTCCATGGTGATGCCGTGCGTGCTCTCCGACGACGGCGCGATGCCGCGATTGTCGAAAGTGCACACCCGGTAACCCGCTGCTGTGAGAGCCGGCACCTGATGCAGCTCCCACACACGGCCCGGGCTACCGGTGCCCATGATCAGAACTACCAGGTCTCCACTGCCCTTGACCTGGTAGTTCAGGTCGATGCCGTTGATCTTGGCGATAGGCATACGTCTCCTTACTGCTGATTCGTCCGTCGGGGATCGTATCGTCCGACACCGACACGGGGTTACTCGAACAGCCAGTGGGTACCTGGTGTTACATGACTGACGAGAACGTAGCGGGCGAAGCACGCAAGGGATTGCTCGACGGAATCAAGGGCAAGGCCAAAGAGGTCGTGGGCGCGGTGACCGGCAACGACTCGTTGACGGCCGAGGGCCAATTACAGGCTGCTCAGGCTCGTGAACACAAGGAGGCCCAGGCCACGGAGCGGGTCGCCGAAGCGCAGGCCACCGAAGCCGCCGAGGAACTGGCCGACGTTCGCACGTCAGCCGAAAGCCGCCGAGAGGCCGCAGAGGAGAACGCCGCGGTCACCGAGGCGCAGGCAGATCGGGTGCGTGAGACGCAGGTGGTCGCGGCCGAGCAGAACAAGCGCGAGACCATAGCGCAGGAGCGCGCTGCCGCTGAGGTCGACGCGACCGCCGAGCAGATCGAGGCCGAAGAGGACCGGCGCATCGAGCAGGCTGCCGCGGACTCCGACGAAATGGTGGCCGCGCAGAAGCACCAGGAGGCGCTTCGTCAGGCCGAGGCCGATCGCAAGAAGGCCGAAGAGCTCCGCAACCAGGCCTGAACCACTACTGCAAAACAGGAGTTTCGTTTCATGAGTGTCCTAGCCATACCGATGACCATTCTTCGCATCCAGTACAAGATCGCTCGAATTCCGTTGCAGCTCATAGAGACCAACGTAGTCGAGAAGATGAACGCGGAATCACCTGCGCGCCTGGTGTACGAGCACACGCTCGGTTCACTGGACCGTGCCGTCGGAAACCTGTTGGGAGACAAGGGACTCGCCGATCGCGGCGAAACCCTGGTCGACAGCACCGAGAACCGTGCCGAGGCAGCGCGCCTCGACGCCGAAGCTCGAGCCAAGAAGGCCGCAGCCAACGACGAATTGAAGGTGGCTCGCGAAACCGCCGAGAAGGATCGCCGCGCAGCCGACGCCGCCGCCCAGGAAGCCGCGCGTGACGCCCGCCAGGAGGCCGAGCAGCGCAAGCGCGAGGCCGCTCAGGATGCCGAGCGTGAAGCCGCCGCCAAGAAGAAGAAGGCCGACGAGCAGGCCGCTGCCACCGCGAAGGCCGCAGAGGATCGCAAGAAGGCGCAGCAGGCTCAGGTCGACAAGCAGGAGAAGCTGGCCGCCGCGCCGTCCGAGGCCGAACTGGCCGAGGCCGCCGAGCGTTCCGACGAGGCCGCCGCCAAGAAGGACGAGGCGGAGCGCATCGAGAAGCTGTTCATCGCAGAGAAGAACAAGGACTGACGTCGGCACTATCGGCGAATTATCGATCTCCGGCAGGACCTCACACCCTTTTTGCCGACTGCGCGCCCCTACTCGAATCAGAGCATGGGCGCGCAGTCGTCAATTGGGGCGCGCGCTCCCCGCCCACCACTTGATCAATCGAGGACGCGAGCGAGAAACGCAGCGATGTTGTCTTCGACTGCCGCGGTGCGGGTCTCGACATCGAAGTCTTCCTTGAACTGCCGGCCCAATGCCGGGGTCTTCTTCTTTCGCGCGTAGAGCGAGCACGCGAGGTCCGAGCAGATGTAGGTACCCACCGTGTTGCCGCGCCTGCCGGATTCGCCTGCTTTCGCGGCGGCCATCAGCGAGACGCCACCGTTCGCGTGTGTGGTGAGGCAGATGCTGCACATCTGCGCTGTGCGTGGCCCACCGACTTTGTAGCGCAACGAGATTCCACACAGTCGATCCGCGGAAGGAACGACGATGTAGCTCCTCCCGGCAAGCTTGGGATCGACCCAACCGAAGAAGTCGAGATCGCTCCACGGCACAGCGTCGAACATCTCGGGAAGAGAGAGCCTTCCGGCGTCTCCCTTGGACGAGTTGACGAACGACGACCTGATGTCGCGTTCGGAGATCGGTTCCATGTCACTGCCTCCAGTGCTGTAAAAGTGTGTCGATTCCGTCGAGGATGCGGGCCCAGGACTGCTGCGAATCGGGCGCACTGTGACCGAACGAGCCCGACGCATCGAGGCTGGCATAGCCGTGAAACACGCTGCCGAGCAATCGAACTGCGTGTACCTGATCCTCTTCACCGAGGTCGTACCCCCGGAGGATTGCTTTCATCATTGCCGAGTGACGCACTCCCGCACTTGCGAGAGCAGTCTCGTGATCGAGTGGAAACTGCGTCGCCGCATAGCGACCGGGGTGCTCCCGCGAATAGTCGAGATACGCGTTGGCGACGGCCACCAATGCGTCCTTGCCCGCTCGGCCTGCCAGCGCCTCGGACACCCGATCGGCCAGTTCCTCCAACGCCAGCAGCGCTATCCCGACGTTCAACTCGTGCGCGTTCTTCAGGTGCGAATACAGGCTCGCCACCTTGACGTCGAAGCGTCTGGCCAGCTCACTGGCGGTGACGCGATCGAAGCCGACCTCATCGGCCAGATCCGCTCCTGCCGCCACGATGCGCTGCGCGGTCAATCCTGCGCGTGCCATACCGGCCTCCTCGTTCTTTCGAGGACACCGTAACCAAACCTAATAGCTTTAGGCAAATTGCTAAAGCAATCAGCGACCCTGCCACGCCTCCCACAGCTGTGCGTATCGTCCACCGGCCGCGACCAGCTCCTCGTGCGGGCCCTGTTCCAGAATTCTGCCGTGTTCGAGGACCACCACGCGGTCGGCGGCAGCAGCCTGAGTCAGCCGATGCGCGACGATCAACGTGCTGCGCCCCCTGGTCGCTGCCTCGGCCGCAGCTTCGAGATCTCGCGCACCGGAACTGCCCGCCTCCGCGGTGGCCTCGTCCAACACCGCGACGGCCGGGTCGGCGAGAACCAAACGCGCCAAGGCCAATTGCTGCGACTGTGCCGCGGTCAACTGGCGTCCGCCCTCGCCGACAGCGGTGTCGAGGCCGTTCTGGAGCGCCTCGACCCACGACCAGGCACCGACGGTGCGTAGTGCGGCTTCGACGTCGTCACGACCGGCATCAGGGGCGGCAAGCAACACGTCGTCGATCAATCGGCCGGCGAACACGTGCACTTCCTGGCTGACGATCGCGACGTGTCGCCGCAGGCCCTCACTGCCCAGCGCATCCAGTGATGCGCCGCCGACCCGAACTGTCCCCGACGTCGACGCCATCGAGCCTGCCGCGATCGCTGCAATCGTGGATTTGCCTGCGCCGGTGGATCCGACGAGAGCGACGGTCTCCCCTGCGCCGACCCGCAGGTTCACTCCGTGCAGAACCTCGTGGCCGGACTCGTACTCGTGCCGCAGATCGGTGACGTCCAAGGTGGCGTCGGACGGCACGGAACCGTCGCCGACGGGTCGCTCGTCGGGGATGTCGATGACGCCGACGAGCCGGGCCAACGAGGCTCCCGCGGACTGGATGTCGTCGAACGTGAACAGCAGGGTGCCGATCGGATTGAACAGTCGGTGGAACAGCAGCGCCGCAGCGGTCGTCTCACCGACGGTGACGTGATCGCCTCGCACCAGCAAGAATCCGGCCAACAGGATCACCGACAGTCCGACGCATTCGGCGCGATTGCTTCGAGATCCGAATCGGGTGAACAAGCGGAACACATCGACGCCGATGTCGCGGGCCTTCGCCGACGCTCTGTCGATCTCGCTCAGGTGCGCCGACTCGAGTCCGTACGCACGAACGGTTTTTGCGCCCTGCATGCTGCTGACGAAGGACTGCGCTCGCTCGCCCATCGCCACGCGCTCGGCCGCGTACTTCGGTGCCGAGCGGGGCAGATACCAGCGCAGCGCGAGGACGTACATCGGCAGCGCGACGAGCCCCGCCAGGCCCAGCCGCCAGTCGATGCCGAGCATCGTGATCATGCTCAGGCACACGAGCAGGAACGCGCCGACGAGCTGCGGGATCACCTCACCGATCGACTTGGCCATCACCGCGACGTCGTCGCCCACCCGGGAGAGCAAGTCGCCCTTGCCCACTCGCTCGAGCGTGGCCACCGGCAGATGCAGCGCGCGGCGCACGACGG
>NZ_LVCU01000591.1:0-626 GCF_001647185.1 Rhodococcus sp. EPR-147 | reverse complement strand
GAAGAAGCTCGGGGGTGGTCATCGCAGCACCGCGTCCTTGTACTGCGCGTCCGAGGACGCGAGATCGTGGTGCGTTCCCTCGGCGACGACGCGGCCGTCGTCGACGACGAGAACGCGATGGGTCACCGACAGCAGCGCGGGGCTGGTGGTGATGAGGATCGTTGTCTGCGAGCTTCTTTCGGTGTGCCGGAGCTCGGCGATGCCGCGGGCGATGGCGTGCTCGGTGACGGCGTCGACGGCGGTGGTGGGGTCGTGCAGTACCAGGACCGGGGCGTCGACCGACAGCGCTCGCGCCAACGCCACTCGCTGGCGTTGGCCGCCGGACAGGCTGGCTCCGCGGTCGGTGACGGCGTGATCGAGACCCGCCTCGTGCAATTCGACGACGTCGGTGGCCGCGGATGCCTGGAGCACTCGGTCGAGTTCGGCGTCGGGCCGCTCCCGCCCGGCGGTGACGTTGCTGCGGACGGTTCCGGCGAACAGGTCGGTGAGGTGCGGCTCGACGAGAACGGTCTCGCGGGAGCGTCGAAGATCGATCTCTCCCGCCGGAATGCCGCCGACGCGAACAGATCCGGTGTAGTCGGCGTCGGAGATCTGACCGGACAGCAGCGCGGCGAGCGCCTCTCCGT
>NZ_LVCU01000590.1:0-3605 GCF_001647185.1 Rhodococcus sp. EPR-147 | reverse complement strand
AGATCGGTCCGCGCGGGCACCGCGGATTTCGACTGCGGTAGAACGTGTTCCGCACCGAGCACCAGGGCCAACCGATCGGCCGATCCGCGCACCATCGCCACGACGCCGGGGATCCTCGCCAACCCGGTCAGGGGTTCGATGACGAACTGGGCAAGGCCGATGACGGTGATCAACTCACCGACCGAAATTCGGCCCTGCAGCGCGAACCAGCCGGCGGTACCGGCGATCCCGACGGCCAGCAATGCGTTGACCGTTGCCGACAAGCCCTGATAGACGTTGTTCGCGCGAGCCAGCTTCAGAGTCGCCGCCAATGCCGTTCGGCTCGACGTCACGAATCGCTCGGTCGCGGCGTTCTCGGCACCGATGCCACGCAGCGGCCGGACACCGCTGACCAGATCGGTGGCCATACCCGACACACCGGCGATCCGGGCCTGCTGGGCGGTGGCGGCGCGGGTGAGCAGTGGAGCGAGGCGCTGGAGCGCGATCAAGATGACCGGGGTCCCGATGAGGACGGCAAGGCCCAGGGGAACATCGATGATCAACAGCGCCACAGCCGATGCGACGACCGCCACGGCCGACGCGAAGACCCGCGCGATCAGATCGAGGATCCAGGACTCCTTCTCGGCGTCGGACGTCGAGACCGTCAGCAACTCCCCCGCCGACAGCTCGGTACGTACACCCCGCGGATCGAGGACACGACCGGCGACCTCCACGCGCACCAGATGCGCCTCCCGCTCGATGGCGACGACGATGATGCGGGCACCGATCCGCCACGCATACGACAGGGTGACGAACAAGGCCGCCAGACCGACCAGCGAGACGATCATCGCCGTCACATCACCGGTGTCGATGGCCCGCGAGACGATGAGTCCGATCGCCACCGGGACCATCGTTTCGCACAGTTGATGCACTCCGAACAGCAGCGACGAGACGATCAGTCGGGTGCGATGGCGTCGGACGGTGCGTCGCAGAATCGCGGAGCCGGTGGCCGGAGAAGGCTCCTCCACCACTGTCCGAGCATGGCGGAGCGGCACAGAATCGGTCATTTGCTGCAGCCTATGGCATCGGGAAGTGGCGATGGGACGCCACATTTACATAGAGTCGGGACCAACGAACACCGTGTAAGCCCAGCAGAGAGTACGGAGAACACCATGCCTGCCAAGACTTCGACCGACAACGACATCGCCGACGAAGACATCGTCCCACTCGAGTACGAGACGGCCAGCCAGGCTCAGCGCGTCGTCGCGGCCTACGCAACCGATGCCGACGAATGCCGCATGTTGCTGTCGATGTTGGGTATAGATCCTGTTGTGAAGGGCGAAAGCGAGTAGCACCTTCGCAGGACTGGCTCCCCCAGCAATCTACAAGCGGATTGGACAGTTGTGGCTGACGCCTCGCAGGGTTCGGATTTTGTCGTCGTAGCCAACCGGTTGCCGGTCGATCTGGAAAAGCTTCCGGACGGAAGCACCCGATGGAAGCGAAGCCCAGGCGGGTTGGTCACCGCTCTCGAACCGATCCTGCGCGCCAACAAGGGTGCTTGGGTGGGGTGGGTCGGTGTCTCGGACGTCGACGTCGAGCCGTTCGTCGAGGACGGCCTGCAACTGCGTCCGGTCACGATCAGCGAGAAGGAATACACCCAGTACTACGAGGGCTTCTCCAACGCGACGCTGTGGCCGCTCTATCACGACGTGATCGTCAAGCCGGAGTACGACCGCGACTGGTGGAACGCCTACGTCGAAGTCAACCGCCGCTTCGCCGAGAAGACCTCCGAGGCTGCAGCACAGGGCGCGACGGTGTGGATCCAGGACTACCAGCTCCAGCTCGTTCCGAAGATGCTGCGGATGCTGCGCCCCGACCTGACTATCGGGTTCTTCCTGCACATCCCGTTCCCGCCGATCGAGCTGTTCATGCAGATGCCGTGGCGCACCGGGATCGTCGAAGGGCTGCTCGGTGCCGACCTCATCGGTTTCCATCTGTCCGGCGGCGCGCAGAACTTCCTCTACCTCGCCCGACGCCTCGCCGGGGGAACCACGTCCCGCGGAACCGTGGGAGTGCGGTCCAAGTTGCGCGTCGTGCAGGTCGGCTTCCGAACCGTGCGGGTCGGCGCGTTCCCGATCTCCATCGATTCAGGTGATCTCGACACCAAGTCTCGCTCCAAGGCCGTCCGTGATCGCGCGAAGCAACTGCGCAAGGATCTGGGCAACCCGAAGCGCATCATGCTCGGCGTCGATCGACTCGATTACACCAAGGGAATCGACGTTCGGCTCAACGCGTTTCGCGAACTGCTCGAAGAGGGCCGCGTCGATCCCGCCGAGAACGTCATCGTGCAGTTGGCGACACCCAGCCGGGAACGCGTCGAGAGCTACGTCGCCATGCGCGGCGAAATCGAGCAGCAGGTCGGCCGCATCAACGGCGAGTACGGCCAGGTGGGCCACCCCGTGGTGCACTACCTGCACCGGCCGATCCCCCGCGACGACCTGCTGGCCTACTTCGTCGCTGCCGACGTCATGCTGGTCACTCCGCTGCGTGACGGCATGAACCTCGTCGCCAAGGAGTACGTGGCCTGCCGCAGCGACCTCGGTGGCGCTCTGGTGCTCAGCGAATTCACCGGTGCCGCAGCAGAACTACGCCAGGCGTACCTGTGCAACCCACACGATCTGGACAGTGTGAAGGACGCGATCATCGGCGCTTTGGAGCAGGAACCCGAGTCGGGTAAGCGACACATGCGCGCCATGCGCAGGCAGGTGCTCGCGCACGACGTCGATCGCTGGGCCCGCTCCTTCCTGACCGCACTCGCAGCGCCGGCGGAGGGCACCAACCTCAGCCGATAAATCGCTTTCCCGACACCGTCGACGGCTGCTACTTTGCCGTCGACGGTTGTTTGTGCATCGAGACAGTGAGGAGGTGGCATCGTGGCCACCCGGACATCGACGGACCCGAACCCCCATTCCTCCTCTCTCAAGGATCTCGCATGTCTCCACTCGACCATTACGGCCTCGATCAGCACTGGCTGACTGAATTCGAAAAGCTTTCCCAGAGAACAACTCTCGCCCGCGTCGTTCGCGTCGACCGAGGTGAATTCGACGCCGTCACCGACAGCGGCATTGTCCGCTGCACCGGCACCGGTATCTGCACCGGAGATTGGGTGACACTGGACTCGTTCAGGCTCGCTGCCACCCTCCCTCGCCGCACGGCCATCGAACGCGCCTCCGCCGGATCCACCTCGGAAAAACAGGTTCTCGGAGCCAACGTCGACACCGTCGTCGTCACGGTGGCGTCGGACACCGCCCTCGATCTCGGTCGCGTCGAGCGCTACATCACCCTCGCCTGGGGCAGCGGCGCCGTTCCCGTGGTCGCGATCACCAAGACCGACAGCGGTAGCGTCGCAAAGGAGTTGGTGCTGGCCGCCGCGCCGGGTGTGGAGGTGTGCACCACCAGCGCGGTCGTCGGTAGCGGAATCGACTCACTGACAGCACATCTGCGCGGCACGGTGGCTTTGATCGGGCCGTCGGGATCCGGAAAGTCGACGCTCGGCAACGCTCTGTTGGGTGGTTCGGTTCTGGAAACCGGTGCCACCCGGTCGGCCGACGGCAAAGGCAGGCATA
>NZ_LVCU01000589.1:0-2743 GCF_001647185.1 Rhodococcus sp. EPR-147 | reverse complement strand
CGCCGTATCGGAACGCCTCGGTGGTGGACCACAGCGTGGTCGCGAGCGTGTCTACTCCCCGCGGCCGCAGCATCAACGTCGCAGGCAGTTCCTTGGCGACGGTCAGAAAGACCAGAGCGGCCCCGGCGGCGATGCCGGGCGCGGCGATAGGGATCGTCACGCGAAGATCGGTACGCAGCCGGCCCGCGCCGAGGGTTCGTGAAACATCCTCGAGGACAACGGGAGTGGCGTCGACGACAGCTCTGGTGCCGCCTACGGCCAACGGCAGGAACAGCACCACGTAGGCCAGTACCAGCAGAACGGCCGTCTGATAGAACGACGGCAGGAACCGGATTCCGAGAAAGACCGTGGCGAGTCCGACGGTGATTCCCGGCAGCCCGTGCGCGATGTAGGTGGACAGCTCGGCACCGCGAGCGGCCCTCGACGTGGATCGGGCCGCGAACAGCGCGACCGGCAACGCGAGCACGGCCACCACCACCGCGGCGGTCGCGGAGTACTGGACGGTCTTGGCGGTGACGGCCAGCACGTCCACCCAGTCGACGGTGAAGCGCAGCGATCGACTCAACCACCGCGCCAGGGCCAGAATCGGTACCAGCACCGAAACACCCAGGGCAGCAACGACTACGGCCAGAGCGGGTACGCGCCACCGGCCCAGAACGACAGGCTCGGCCATCCGGTCGGTTCCCGATCCCACCCTCGCCGTGGCACCGCGTCGGGCACGCCGTTCGAGGAGGGTGAGCACCAACGCACCCACCACGAGGACCAGCCCGAGAACAGCGGCCGCGGTGCGATCGAGTCCCCCGCGGTACGCACTGTAGATACCGAGTGTGAACGCGTCGTATCGCATCAGAGCCACCGCTCCGAAATCACTGATGGTGTACAGCGCGACCAGCAGTGCGCCCGCTGCCGCGGCCGGAACGACGCGACGGCACTCGACGGTCAGCGCCGTGCGCACTGCGCCTCGACCGAGGGTTCGCGAGACCTCGGCCAACGAGGGGTCCGCGGTGGCGAACGCCGCGGACACCGGCAGCATTACCAGCGGGAAGCAGGACAACGTGAGCACGAGAGCTGCACCGGAAAAGCCTGCCAACGAGGGGAATTCGGCGATCCACAGGTACCCCGAGACGTAGGACGGGATGGCGAGTGGAGCTGCGAGGACCATGGCGAAGAAGCGTCGCCCCGGCAGATCGGTACGGACGGTCAGCCACGCCAGCAGCGTCCCGACCACGACCGACGCGAGGAGCACGGTGATCGTCAGTGTTGCCGTACGAATGGCGAGGTCGAGTGTGCGCTGTCGCAGGAGCAGTCGCAGCACCTTCTCGATTCCGCCGTCGAACGCTCGAACGAACAGGTAGACCAGGGGTGTCAGCGTCAGCGCTCCCACGCACAACGCGGTCGTCCCGAGAACGGGACGACCGCCGAAGTGGCGCCGCCGAAGCGGCTGAAGTGCAGACGCGAGCACCCGACTAGATGATTCCGACGTCGGTGAGGAGGGTCTGCGTGGCCTCGAGCGACGAGAGCTGACCGAGATCGAGATCGGTCGAGCCCAGCTCGGACAGTGGCGGCAGGTCGTAGTCCGAGGTGACTCCGTCGATGACGGGGTATTCGGCGGTCTCGTTCGCGAAGTACGTCTGCGATTCGGTCGAGAGCAACTCGCGCACGAAATCGAATGCTGCTTCCTGGTTGTCCGAGGCGGCCAGCACACCGGCACCGGCGACGTTGATCAGCGCGCCGGGGTCACCGGGCTCGAAGTAGTGCAGCTCGACCGGGGCGTCGTCGCCGTTCTCTTCCTTGAAGGGGTACCAGTAGTAGTGGTTGAGCAGGCCGGTGGCCACCTGTCCGTCGTTGACGGCGGTCAGCAGCGGGCCGTTGCCCTCGAAGGCGACGGGCTCGTTGGCGACGAATCCTTCGAGCCAGGTGCGAGCACCGTCCTCGCCGCGCTGCACGCGCAGGGCAGTGACGAAGGCCTGGAACGACGCGTTGGTCGGTGCGTAGCCGATCTGTCCGCGCCAGCGCGGGTCGAGCAGTCCGTCGATACCGGTGGGCAGGTCTGCGGCCTGCACCGAATCGGAGTTGTAGGCCAGCACGCGGGCTCGCGCCGAGGTGGCGACCCAGGTGCCGTCGGCACCGCGGTACTGCTCGGGAACGAGGGAGAGGATGTCCTCGGGCAGCGGCGCGAGAGCACCGGCCTCGTCGAGGGCACCGAGTGCGCCTGCGTCCTGACCGTAGAAGACGTCGGCCGGGGTGGCGTCGCCTTCCTCGAGGATCTTGGCGGCCTGGGCGTTGGTGTTGCCCGAGTAGTCGACCTCGATACTGCCACCGATGCGCTCGATCAGTGGGTCGACGAGCTCTTCACCGCGGCCGGAGTACACCACGAGTGAGGACTCTGCGGTGGCGGACTCGGAGGTGGACGTGCCTTCGTCGGAGGAGCCTTCCGAGCTGCATGCGACGAGACCGAGGGCGAGGGTTGCGCTGAACGAGAGCAGCGCCAGACGGCGAACGGTGAACACGGTTCTCCTGACGAAAACGGGTCATTCGGACAATTCGATGAAAGTACACCACAAAGGTGAGGCTCAGCTACTTTCCCTCCGGGATTGAACGGCCACAGGCCCGGGCACTCCCACTCCATGACCTCTCGTGTACTCGTCACCGGCGCCAGCATCGCCGGCCCGACCGTGGCGTTCTGGCTGGACCGAGCCGGCTTCGAGGTCACCGTCCTCGAACGCTCGCCGCACCTGCGACT
>NZ_LVCU01000588.1:0-16853 GCF_001647185.1 Rhodococcus sp. EPR-147 | reverse complement strand
ATCGGAAGACGCTGTGGCGAGCGCCTTCTCCGACGTCGACGAACTCGCGGCACTGTGCCGGTTCGGTGACTGCGCGCACGAACACGAACCCGGCTGTGCGGTGCTTGCCGCCGTCGACGCGGGTGAGCTCACCGAACGACGACTGGGCAACTACCGAAAACTGTTGCGCGAGAATGCCTGGGCGATGTCGAGGCAGGACGCCCGTGCTCGCAGCGAGAAGCTGCGGGAATACAAGCAGATCTCGAAGTCGCTGCGCATCAAGTACGCCGTCGACGGCAGAAAGCGGCAGGTCAGCTCTCGTCGAACAGTGAGGGACTGTCGGTCTCCGCCTCGGCCTGCCGGGCCGAACCCTCACTGTTCGACGCCTTCCGCACCACCTCGACCGTGGTGGTACGTACCGACAACCGATGACCGTCGTGATGCTCGAGCAACGCCAGACCCTGACGGATCTCGAGCACCTTCCACGGGCCTGCATGCCCGGACGCCTGAACCAGGTCGCCTGGTGCGATCTCGGAAGCCACTGTTGTTCTCCATTCACCGAGCAAGCGTTTCGGGGTCGAGCAAGTCTGTGACACACACCCTATCGGGCGTGCTCTGCGTGCATCTCACTTGCTCGTCGAACAATTTAGGAGTACTCATGTAATAGTTGTAGATATACAAGCATTATCGCGGAGGTGAACGTGGCCGAGTTGACTCGACGACACCGGTATCTCGTGCTCGGCATCTGCTGCCTGAGTCTGTTTCTCGTCAGCACCGACAACACGATCGTCAACGTCGCACTGCCGTCGATGCGCGCAGATCTGAACGCGTCGGTATCGGGTCTGCAGTGGATCATCGACGCATACACGCTGGTCGTGGCATCACTGCTGATGCTCGGCGGCTCCATGGCCGACAAGTACGGCCGCAAGCGCTTCTTTCTGATCGGCACCGGAACGTTCGTCCTCGGCTCCCTGCTGTGCAGCATCGCACCGTCACTGGGCTGGCTCATCGCCTTCCGCATGCTGCAGGCCGTCGGCGGCTCGATGATGAATCCTGTCGCGATGTCGATCATCACCAACACCTTCACCGATCCGAAAGAACGTGCCGGAGCCATCGGAATGTGGGGTGCCGTCGTCGGAATCTCGATGTCGGCGGGCCCGGCGCTGGGCGGCATCCTCGTCACCGGTGCCGGCTGGCAGTCCATCTTCTGGATCAACGTCCCCGTCGGGATCTTCGCTCTGGCGATGACACTGAAATTCGTCCCGGAATCGAAGGCCGACCACTCACGCAAGTTCGATCCGGCCGGCCAATTCCTCATCTTCGCGTTCCTCGTGTCCCTGGTGTTCACCATCATCGAAGGTCCCGCGAAGGGGTGGGGATCGCCGCTGATCGTGTTCACCGGCGCCGTCGCCGTCGGCTCTCTCGTCGGGCTGCTGGTGGTCGAGTCGCGAGTCGAGGAACCGCTCATCCAACTGAAGTTCTTCCGGAGCGCGCCGTTCAGCGGAGCGACGGTGATCGCGGTGTGCGCGTTCGCGTCACTCGGCGGGTTCCTGTTCCTCAACACCCTCTACCTGCAGGACGTGCGCGGATACTCACCACTGCACGCCGGTCTGTACACGCTGCCGATGGCGTTGATGACGCTGATCTTCGCGCCGATCTCCGGTCGTATCGTCGGCACCCTGGGAGCGCGCATTCCACTGCTCGTCGCGGGAATCGGCTTCGTCGCCTCGGCGCTGATGCTCACCCGCCTGACTCCGACGACGTCGTTCGCGTGGCTTGCGGTGGCGTACGTGATTTTCGGAATATCCTTCGGCATGGTCAACGCCCCGATCACCAACACCGCGGTGTCCGGAATGCCGCGCAGTCAGGCCGGAGTGGCATCCGCCATCGCGTCGACGAGCAGGCAGGTGGGTCAATCGCTCGGCGTGGCCGTCGTCGGATCCATCGTCACGGCGAGCATCGTCGGCGAGATCTCCGACGGCTTCACCGCCGCAGCAGTTCCGGCATGGTTCGTCATCGCGGGCGCGGGCGTGGTCGTCACCGTGCTCGCAGTGGTCACCACCGGCAGGTGGGCCCGCTCGACCGCCGACCGAATCGACCAACCGGTGCTCGTATGACCGACTCGGAGGCAGCCCTCGTCTGGCGCGAGATGCGCGCGTTGATGCTCGAGAAGCACGACACCCGCCGAGCCGTCGCCGACGCCACCGGGATGAGCTTCCTGCGAGCCAAGCTGCTCACCAAGTTGCTCACGGGCGATCGGACGGTGACCGAGTTGGCCGAGATTCTTGCGTCCGATGCGCCGTACATATCCCTCAACGTTCGCGAGCTGGAGAAACGCGACTTGGTGATGCGCACCGAGGATCCCGACGATCGCCGACGCCGCATCATCGGACTCACCGATGCCGGACGCCGGCTCGCCGCGAAGGCCCGAGCGATCGCCGACGCCCCGCCGCCGGAATTCACGACGGTATCCGCCGAAGACCTGGCGCATCTACGACGGATTCTGCAGCTGCCCTGATTGCTGGGCTTCCCGCTTCAGCGGCGGATGGCGTCGAGTGGTGTGCCGATCTCGACGAGCGCGCGCACGGTCGCCGCTTCCATTCCCGGCGAGCCACAGACCAGAATCTGGCGATCCGGGAACGGCCCCTGCGTGGCGACGACGTCGGCCACACTGCCCTCCCAACAATGCTCGGGCTCGAAAAACTTTGCGCTGGAACCGATCTCGGCATGAATGCGGTCGTTCCATCGATCCGACGCCCACGGCTCGTGCAGTTGGTCGACGACAGGTACCACCGTCAACCACCGCAACTCCGCCGCCATCAACCACAGCATGTCGCCGGCATACAGATCACGTGGCGACTTGCCGCCGACGAACAGCGTCACGTTCGGCGGCTGTGGGCGGCGAGTGAGGTCGAGCAGAATCGCGCGCAACGGAGCGAGGCCGGTGCCGCCCGCGATCATCACGACGTCTCGCCCCGAATCGTCGACATGCAGACTGCCCTGCGGATCGCTGATCTGCCACACATGACCGGGCCGCGTCTCGTTGACGATCGAACCGCTCACCCAACCGGCCGGAACGGCTCGAACATGGAATTCCAGCTTCCCGTCTCGCGAAGGCGGCAGCGCCGGTGAGTATCGCCGCGTCAGAGCAGCGTTCTGGGGAACCGTGACCGACACCGACTGGCCTGCCTGAAACGGCACAGCATCGCCTTCGAGTCTGATCACCGCAAGATCGTTCCGAAGGCGATGATACTGAACAACCGTCGAACTCCACGCCTGCATGTGAACCAGGATAGGTGCCGACGCGGAATGCCTCGCACACACGCGCGGGGTTCGATGCCGTCGCCCCGGTCGAGGCCGGTCGAGGTGCGGGAGGTTCGCCGCCGACGCCGGTGGGAGGCCGGTCGACGCCGGGCGCCCCCGGTCGACGCCGCAAAAGCGCGCGCGTTTGCCGAACGCGCGCGAAATAGCGACCGATCACCGGCGAATCCGCGCGCACCTGACGAACGCGCGCGCGTGTGCGAGGACGTGTGCAGCAGAGACCCGCTCAACAACCGCGGATCGACCCGACCTCAGATGCCCAGTCGCCGCCAGGGTCGCCACCGCCGACGCCCCCCGGTCGACGCCGCAAAAGCGCGCGCGTTTGCCGAACGCGCGCGGAATAGCGACCGATCGGCGGCGAATCCGCGCGCACCTGACGAACGCGCGCGCGTTTGCCAACAGTGAAGGGCGAAGGTTGGGGTGAACAGTGAAGGGCGAACCCCCGAATTCAGCGCTGGTGGCGCGGTTTCCAGACCACCAGGGCGTTGCGTTGAATCGGCACCAGGTCGCGGCGATAGCTGGCGTGCACGTTGGCCAGATCCTGAGCCAGCTCGGAGACCCGGGCCTGCAGTGCCTCGACCTGATTGGTCAGTTCGATGATGCGCTTGATGCCGGCGAGGTTGACGCCCTCGTCCTGCGAGAGTCGCTGCACTTCACGAAGCAGCGCGACGTCACGCGGTGAGTAGCGTCGACCGCCGCCGGTGGTGCGATGCGGGGTGACGAGCCCGAGCCGGTCGTAGGTACGCAGCGTCTGCGCGTGCATACCTGCCAACTGTGCTGCGACGGAGATCACGAAGACCTGGGCGTCGGGATCAGCTTGCCCGCCACCAGCTTTCGTGGATCCGCCCTCGGGAGGGACCGACATCACACACCTGCCCACCCGGCCCGCGGGTCGAATCCGCTGGCCTTCTCGGCTTCCAGATAGTTCTTCAGAGCGTCGGTAGCAGCATCGTCGAGTTTCTGCGGGACGGCAACTTTGACGGTCACCATCAGGTCGCCGGTGCCGGACTTCTTCGGGATACCGCGTCCACGCACACGTAGCACTCGGCCGTCGACGGTGCCCGGTGGCACCTTCACTCCGACTCGCCCTTCGAGGGTGGGCACCGACAGCGTGGTGCCGAGCACCAGTTCTCCGTAGCTCACCGGAACGGTCACCGTCAGGTCGTCGCCTGTTCGGCCGAACACCTTGTCGGGCTTGACCCGAACGGTGACGAACAGGTCGCCGGACGGTGCTCCGCGCAAGCCGGCTTCGCCCTGACCGGCGAGCCGGACCTTCTGGCCGTCGCTGATGCCGGCCGGGACGCGCACGGTGATGGTGCGGGTGCGGTTCTGCACTCCGGTGCCGCGGCAGTCGACGCACGGGTCGTCGATGATGGATCCGGTACCGCGGCAGTCGTCGCACGGCTCACTGAAGCCGAACGCGCCTTGGTTTCTGTTGACGACACCCTGGCCGTTGCATTTGGGGCACACCCGCGGGCTGGTTCCGGGCTTCGCACCGCTGCCGTGGCAGGTGGTGCAGGATGACGGGCTGGTCAACCGCAGGGGGACCGTAACGCCCTGTGCCGCTTCACGGAACTGCAGCGAGGTCTCGGTTTCGACGTCACTACCGCGTCGGGGTCGATTGTTCTGCGGACGCTGCTGCGCGCCGCGGTTGAACAGGCCACCGAACAGGTCACCGATTCCGCCGTCGCCGCCGCCCTGGCCGAAGATGTCGCCGACATCGAAGGTCTGTCCACCGCCGCCGAATCCGCCTGCGCCGGGCGAGAATCCACCTCCGCCACGGTTACCGAAACCACCGGAGGCGAACAGCTTTCGTGCTTCGTCGTATTCCTTGCGCTTGGCCGGGTCGGCGAGGACGGCGTGCGCCTCACTGACCGCCTTGAACTTGTTCTCGGCCGAGGCGTTACCGGGGTTGGCGTCGGGATGGTTGTCCCGGGCCAACTTTCGGTACGCCTTCTTGATCTCTTCTGCAGTCGCGCTGGAGGAAACGCCCAGCTCCTTGTAGAAGTCCTTCTCGATCCACTCCCGCTGGCTCACCGGGCGTTTCCTCCTCTCGCGCTATTTCTCTACTGCTCGTCGGACGCGGGTGCATCCGATTCTTGTGTTGCACTGTCCACGACGCCGACCATCGCGGTCCGCAGGACGCGCTCACCGAGCTTGTAGCCCGGACGCATCAGCGTTCCGACGACCGGACTGCTGCCGTCGCCCTCATGGGAGACGGCCTCGTGGATGGCCGGGTCGAAGGCGTCGCCCTCGGCTCCGAAAGTGGTCAGGCCGATGTTCGAGAACACCCCTGCCAACTTGTCTGCCACTGCCTTGAGCGGTCCGGTTTCGAGGTCGCCGTGCTGGCGGGCTCGCTCGAGGTCGTCCAGAACCGGAAGAAGCTGCGAGACGACGGACGCCTTCGCGTTCTCCGCTCCGGTCTGCTTCTCACGATCGGTGCGACGCCGGTAGTTGGCGTACTCCGCCGAGACGCGCTGCAGATCTGCGGTGAGCTCTGCAACCTGCGTGTCACGCGGGTCTTCCACTACGTCGCCGTCGACGGTCCCTTCGTCCACCGAGTCGGGCTGGGGCGCAGCCCCGGTGCCCACCAGGGGCTCCGGAACTGCGTCACCTTCCCGTACTTCACCGGTCTCGGGATCGATCTTTCGCTTGTCCACGAAAGTGACCGGTTCCTGCTCGGTGTTCTCCGACGTCACTTCTTGTCCGTGTCGTCGGCGGGCTCGTCGACAACCTCTGCGTCGACGACACCGTCGTCAGCGGCCTGCGCGCCACCCTCTGCGCCGCCCTGCTCCTTGGCCTGAGCCTCGTAGATGGCGGTGCCGAGAGCCTGCGACTCGGTCGAGAGCTTCTCCACGGCGGTCTTGACTGCCGAGATGTCGCTGCCCGCGAGAGCCGTCTTGGCGTCGGCGATGGCGGTTTCGACGCGTCCCTTGAGCTCGGCGTCGACCTTGTCCTCGTTGTCCTTGACGAACTTCTCCGTCTGGTGGACGAGGGACTCGGCCTGGTTGCGGACCTCGGCCTCTTCGCGACGAGCCTTGTCCTCGTCTGCGTGAGCTTCCGCGTCGGCGACCATGCGGTCGATCTCTTCCTTGGACAGACCGGAGCCGTCCTGGATCTTGATCGTGTTCTCCTTGCCGGTGCCCTTGTCCTTGGCCGTGACGTGCACGATGCCGTTGGCGTCGATGTCGAAGGTGACCTCGATCTGTGGGACGCCGCGAGGAGCCGGGGGCAGCTCGGTCAGCTCGAAGGAGCCGAGGAGCTTGTTGTGCGAGGCGATCTCGCGCTCACCCTGGAAGACCTGGATCTGCACCGAGGGCTGATTGTCGTCAGCGGTGGTGAAGGTCTCGGAACGCTTTGTCGGGATGGTGGTGTTGCGCTCGATGAGCTTGGTCATGACGCCACCCTTGGTCTCGATACCGAGGGACAGCGGCGTGACGTCGAGGAGCAGAACATCCTTGACCTCACCCTTGAGGACACCGGCCTGCAGTGCAGCACCGACGGCCACGACCTCGTCCGGGTTGACGCCCTTGTTGGGCTCGCGTCCACCGGAGAGCTCCTTGACCAGCTCGGAGACGGCGGGCATACGCGTCGAACCACCGACGAGCACGACGTGGTCGATGTCCTTGACGGCGATGCCGGAGTCCTTGACCACTGCCTGGAACGGCGCACGGGTGCGGTCGAGCAGGTCGGAGGTGATCTTCTGGAACTCCGAGCGGCTGAGCTGCTCGTCGAGGAACAGCGGGTTCTTGTCGCCGTCGACCGTGATGTACGGGAGGTTGATCGAGGTGCTCTGCCCGGAGGACAGTTCGATCTTCGCCTTCTCGGCAGCCTCACGCAGACGCTGCAGCGCCATCTTGTCCTTGGTCAGATCGATGCCGTTCTGAGCCTTGAACTTGTCGACGAGCCAGGTCACGATGCGCTCGTCCCAGTCGTCGCCACCGAGGTGGTTGTCGCCGGACGTCGCGCGGACCTCGACGACGCCGTCGCCGATTTCCAGCAGCGAGACGTCGAACGTGCCGCCACCGAGGTCGAACACGAGAATGGTCTGCTCGCTGTCGCCCTTGTCCAGGCCGTATGCGAGAGCTGCCGCGGTGGGCTCGTTGACGATGCGCAGGACGTTGAGGCCGGCGATCTGGCCGGCTTCCTTCGTGGCCTGGCGCTGTGCGTCCTCGAAGTACGCGGGAACGGTGATGACCGCGTCGGTGATTTCCTCGCCCAGGTAGGCCTCGGCGTCGCGCTTGAGCTTCTGCAGCGTGCGCGCGGAGATCTCCTGCGGGGTGTACTTCTTGCCGTCGATCTCCACGGTCCAGTCCGTGCCGACGTGGCGCTTCACGGAGCGAATCGTGCGGTCGACGTTGGTGACCGCCTGGTTCTTCGCGGGCTGGCCGACCAGCACTTCACCGTTCTTGGCGAAAGCGACGATCGACGGGGTGGTGCGTGATCCCTCGGAGTTGGCGACGACAACCGGTTCGCCGCCCTCGAGGACGGACACGACCGAGTTGGTGGTCCCGAGGTCGATACCGACCGCACGAGCCATAATGTTTCCTCCTGTTAGTGCTGGGGTTCAGTCCCTGGGTGAGCGAACTCCGCTCAAGTTTGCACAACGCGTCTTGTCGCGTCAACTTCCAACTTGAGCCTCATCCACTCAAGGCTGCTGACCTGCACAACGGAGGGTGTGGCGACTTTGTTCCCGTGGGAGCGGCTGCGCCGCATGTGCGCGAAAACTCGACCCCTGCTACGAGGTTTCGTGCACGTGGGGCGAAGCCCCTCCACAGCAGTACGCCGCGACGATCACGAGGATCGTCGCGGCGCAGCGGGGAGAAAGTCAGTGCGGGCTACTCGCCTGCATCTTCGGCGGGCGGGGCGGGGATGCAGCTGTGGGTGAGCAGTCCACCGGTGATGTTGTCGAGGAAGTTCGCATCGAGTGCGCTGGCGAAGGCTGCGGCACCGGCGGGGCGGGCCATCCATTCACGATCGACCGACGGCACGGTGTACGTGGCGGCTTCGCCTGCCTCGATGGTCGTCTCGGTGTTCTGACCCTGCACGCCCGGCAGTGCGCCGTAGTTGACGTTGACGTTCGACGCGTCGTCCGCACCGACGTTGTCCACCTTGACCTGAAGTGCGACGACGCCGCCCTCGGGTGCGTCCTCGACCGTGATGTCGCAGACGGCGGCCATGGTCACCACCAGGTCGGGGCTTTCGAGAACCACCGAGCCGAGCGGGCCGACAGGTTCGGGGGCAGGTTCGGCCGATGCGGCCGGTGCGAGGGCAACCGCACCGATGGCGGCGGCCAGAGCGGCCGTCGAGGCCAGGATCGATGTGCGGGCAAGACGTCGCATGAACAACTCCTGTAGCTGAAGGGGATGTGACTCATGAGTCTGATGTGGCAGATGGGTCAGTTGGTACTCAACTCACTATGTCCTATCGGAATCAGACATTCCACACCAGGCGGTCTCGATTCGATGACGTTCACATATCGAAGGAAAACGCCCCTGAAAAATCACATCCATGTAGTTCGGAGTAGGTTTCACCGGTCGGTGAGCCAGGTTTCACCGGTTGCCGATCAGGGGAACCACAACCCTGCGGATCGGCCGCGCCCTACGTAGGGTTGAGGAAAAGCGAGGCTACGGAGGCACATGGATCCCGAAGTGCAGCACGAACCGAGCGAGATCACCTACGACGAGAAGTTCTATCCGGCTCGGCCGAAACCACTTCGACCTTCGGTGCGTCGCGCCAACAGGAGCAGCAACCCCACACCCGACAGCGAACCGGTGGCCTCGAATCCCGAGTACGTGGACTGGCTCACCGAACAGTCGATGCTTCGCGACGCCAAGCTCATTGCCGAGCAGCTCTCGGGCAAAGGCAGCATGTGGCAGAACCCGTATGCCGACCCCGATCCTCGCGCCGCCGTCGAGCGCGCACCGGTGTGGTTCACCGCGTATCCCATCTCGGTGATCAACGCCCCGCAGACGAGCTTCCTGAGCACACTCGGTGACGAGAAGCTGTGGCAGGCCTTTTCCGAAATCGGCGTCACCGCAGTGCATACCGGCCCGGTGAAGGTGGCCGGCGGCATCCACGGTTGGCGTCCGACTCCCTCGGTCGACGGCCACTTCGACCGCATCGGCATGCAGATCGACCCCGCGTTCTGGTCGGAAGAGGAGTTCCGACGCCTCTGCGTGGTGGCGTCGGCGTACGACGGCATCGTGATCGACGACATCGTGCCCGGACACACCGGTAAAGGTGCGGACTTCCGGCTCGCCGAGATGGCCGTGGCCGACTACCCCGGCATCTACCACATGGTCGAGATCGAACCGCAGGACTGGCATCTGTTGCCACGAGTGCGGGCCGGAGCCGATTCGCAGAACATCGACGCCGAGGCCGAGGCCAATCTCGCCCGTGCCGGATACATCATCGGCCAGCTGCAGCGCGTGATCTTCTACGAGCTCGGTGTGAAGGAAACCAACTGGAGCGCAACACCTCCCGTCGTCGGCATCGACGGCATCGAGCGTCGCTGGGTGTACCTGCACTACTTCAAGGCCGGTCAGCCGTCGATCAACTGGCTCGATCCCTCCTTCGCCGGAATGCGACTGGTGATCGGCGACGCGTGCCATTCCATCGCCGATTTGGGTGCAGGCGCATTGCGGTTGGACGCCAACGGTTTTCTCGGTGTGGAGCGTCGAGCCGAAGGCCCGGGCTGGTCCGAGGGCCACCCCTTGTCCGAGGCGGCGAACCACCTGATCGCCAGCGTGGTGCGCAAGATGGGTGGGTTCACCTTCCAGGAGTTGAACCTGACGATCGACGACATCAAGGCCATGGGTGAAAACGGTGCCGACCTGTCGTACGACTTCATCAATCGCCCGGCCTACCAGCATGCGCTCGTCATGGGAAACACCGAGTTCCTCAGGCTCACCATGACTCTGGCGCGCGATCACGGCGTCGACACGGCATCTCTGGTGCACGCGTTGCAGAACCACGACGAGATGACGTTCGAGCTCATCCACTTCGCCACCCTGCACGCCGAGGACGAGTTCACCTACGGCGGCGAGGCGGTCAAGGGCAGCGATCTGGGCGACCGGATCCGCGGTGAGCTGACCGATCGACTCACCGGGCGCTGGGCACCGTACAACCGGACATTCACCACCAACGGAATCGCTTGCACCACAGCAAGTGTGATCACCGCGTCGCTCGGGATCCGCGATTTGGACCGGATGGACGAGCGCGACATCGAGACGGTCAAGCGGGCCCATCTGCTGCTCGCGATGTACAACGCGTTGCAACCGGGCGTGTTCGCCCTGTCCGGCTGGGATCTACTGGGCATCCTGCCGATCGATGCCGAGGAGGTCGACGACCTCATCCGCGAAGGCGACACCCGCTGGATCAACCGCGGCGCACACGATCTGATGGGGTACTTCCCCGAGGCCGTGCGCTCCGAATCCGGCATCCCCCGCGGGCGCAGCCTGTACGGTTCGCTCCCGGAGCAGCTGGCGGATCCACAGTCGTTCGCCCGCCAGTTGGCGCGAATCATCGAGTTGCGCAAGAAGTTCGGTATCGCCACCGCCCAGCAGATCGACATCCCGACGGTCTCGCACAAGGGTCTGCTGGTGATGGTGCACGAACTCGGGCAGGGAACCATCCAGGCGACGGTGCTCAACTTCTCGTCCGAGGAGATCAGCGCGACCATCCAGTCGAAGCACCTGGTGCCCGGCACCACGGCCGTCGATGTATCGGACGACAACGAGATCGCCACGGTGGACGAACTGAACAGTTTCCCGATGACGCTGCGCCCGTACGAGGGTGTGCCGGTGGTGCTGCGCTGAGACCGCAGAGCTCCCCCACCGACGGATAGACTTCTGCCCGTGGCCGAAGAACAGAACGACCCGACATCGCGGAGGCCCATGCCTCCCCGTCCGCAACCACCGCGGCCCGATGTTGCCGTCGAACCGCTGCGGCCACGGCAGGAGCCATCTCGGTCGGCCCGACCCAAGGTCGCGAGCGCGCTGTGGACTCTGACAGCGGCACTGATTCTCGCGTTGGCCGCCGTCATCGCGCTGAATTGGGAGTCCGTGCTCTCCGGCGTCGAAACTGCAGTGTCACAGCAGGATTCGACGGCCAGTGCCGCCGACGTCCGCGACACCGCCTCGGCCACGCTGCTGTCCAGTGGTGCCGCAGCAGCGGTGCTCGTGCTGCTGGGATTCGTTGCACTGAATCTGCTGCGCAACGCGGCGGTGTCGTCGAAGGTCCTGATGGGAGCGGTCGGAATCCTGACCATCGGAGCGGCAGTCACGTTCTCGACCTTCGTGTCCGACGCCTCCGCGTTGCTCGGCGGCATTCTGCAGTGGGGGCCGTTCGTCGTGGCCGGCACGGCTGTCGCTGCGACGATCGTGGCCCTCCTGCCCCGGGGATCCTCACGCCAGTGAGGCCAGTATTCCTTCCGCGCTGCGGGCCGCCGTGGCACACGAGGTCGAGGTGAATCGGTCCAACAGTGGATGCGAGGACAGTGCTCGCCACTTGTGTACCGCCGCAAGCGCGGTGTCTCGCTGTTGGGCGTGACCGGCATCGGGAGGCAGGTCGAGGCGTTCGGTGGCGGCGATGCCGAAGCCGCCGATGATGCGCTGCAGCTCGAGCAGTCCGCCGTCGGGCAGTTTCGGTGTGGTGGAGCGCAATAGGCCGAGCAGACGCAATTCGGCGAAGCCGTGCACATCGGCGAGCATTCGTCCGGCTTCGGTGCGCAGCGCATGCGATTCCGGACGGAACTCCAGAATCCGTTGCAGGGCAACCAGAGCCGAGTGCAACTTCAGTTGGTCGGCGCGTTGACCGAATTGCACGTCGATCACCGACCGAAGTTCGGTCAGCCCGCTGCGCTCGACCAGATCGGCGGCCAGCGTGGGCGAATCGCGTACCCCGAGCCGAATCAACGTCACGGCCATCCGAATACCGAACAGCCCGAAACGGTCGACGATGCTGGCCCGCAGCGCCGCGTCGACCGGTAGCGTGCTTTCTGCACGGACGAATCGATCGGCCGACAGCATTGCCAACTGCAGATCCTCGGTCGGCACCGTGGCCAACATCTCGAATGCCGAGAACTCGTTCTGCCGCAACGTTTCCGCACCGAGCGCCAGCAGACCCGCGACCGGAACCACCGCCTGGCACAGGCCGGTGGCCTCGAGTTCGGACGCGAATCGCGCAGCGACTTCCTTGGCCGACATCATCGCGTCCATCCGCCCCGACCCCACCTCGTCGGCGCGCGAGACGACACCGATCACACCGAGCGGTCCCGAATCACCGCCCACGTGCGCACCGATCTGCCCCAGAAACGACACGTCGGTCGCATTGAGCGTGCGCAGCAGATAGACGACGGCGTCTGCACCCGAGGACGAGTTCTCGGGCGTGAGCATCGCCAACGTACGCGCCGACACGTCTCGCGAGAGCGACGAGGTACCGGGGGTGTCGATGATCGTCGTCTGCGCCAGTGCGCTCGCAGGCCATTCGACGTCCAGTCGGTCGACCTGCGCGGCCGTCAATGACCCGAGATCGAAGGTCAATCGTCCGTCCCGGCGTTGCACCGGCACGTTCGCAGCCCGGTCACCGTCGTACCAGGCCGTGACGGCGGGAGCGACGCCGTTGCGGTACCACGTGACGACCTTCGTGCATTCCGTTGCGTCGGTGGGAGCAATGTCCTGCCCGACAAGCGAATTGAGCAGTGTGGACTTGCCGGCCTTGAGCGATCCCGCGAGTGCCACCCGCAGCGGCTCGTCCAGGCGGTACAGGCATTCGTCGAGCATCCAGGATGCTTCGGCATCACCGGAGTACGTCGATCGTGCCGCCGAGATGAGGTCGCGTGCCCTGGCCAGAGCCGCCACGCTCATACCGCGACGTCCTTGACGAGTCCCACTGCCCGAGCATTCAGTTCGGCCACCACGCGCATGTCGTTCTCCAGCGCAGCGATGCGAGCAGCGCGGTCGGTGTTGTCGGCGGCTGCGGCTTCCTGCGCCGAGCGCAGCGACTCGTTGAGCGACCGCAGCGTCTGCTCGGCGATGGACGTGAAGTGATCACGCAGCACTCGTTGAATCTGCCGCAGCCGGTCCTTGGACTCCTTGCCCACCTGGAAGCTGACGTCGTCGGTGAAACGTCTGATCGCGATCTTGGCCTCGGAACGCCGTTGTTTGACACGGTTCTCCTTGTCCTCCTTGTACGCCTTGGTGCCGAGCAGCACACCCGCGCCGATGGAGATCGGATTGAGCAGACTCAACCCGACGAACGTGGTGATCAGGCCGAACATCAGCACACCGCCGTAGGATCCGCGCATTCCCACCAGCACCTTCTGCGTGATTCCGATACGACCGGATTCCAGATCGGCCAACGACGAGACGGGATCGAGGACGTTGTCCAGATCGCCGACGTCGAGATCGGGTAGCGCTGCCGCCCCGGAGGACGCGAAGTGTTCGGCCACCAGCTCCGAAAGCCACAGTGCCCGTTCGTGAGCCCAGACGAAGTTGTCGCCCACCGACGCAGCGATCTGTTCCTCGAGCCACTCGCCGAGCTGCGGCCAGTCCTTGCCCGGATCCCCCTCGTCGACGGTTTCCTCGGCTTCCCTGGTGACGCGGCGCAACCGGTCGCGCAGGTCGTGATCGATGTCGGAGGCGAGATCGGCGATACCGTCCCCGAGTGTCTGCTGCCACTGGGACGAGCGCTTGTGCAGCTCCTCGGCGGCGGCCTTGGCGCGCTGCAGCCCGGCGACGGCCGCGGCAGCGCGCTCCGGATCCTTCAGTGCCGCAAGCTCACTGCCGAGCGACAGCGTCAGGTGCTCGGTGACCGAACGGACGTCGAGCGAGACCGACGAGCGTGCCAGCACATCGGCCCGGGCCACCACGTCGTCACGCAGGAACGCGTAGAGCTGCTGGAAGCCGGACTCGGCGTTGAGCTCCTCGTCGTTCAAACGCAGTGCGTGCGAACGCAACAGAGACGACACCGGCAGCATCTGCACGTCGATGCCCGCGCGGTCCAGGTGTCCACGATTGGCCTCGACGATCTGCCGCCAGTGCGGATAGAGATCGATCTTGGTGATCAGCACCGCCACGGCCGGGCACAGGCCCTGCACCTGACGCAGAAACGACAGTTCCGGCTCGGTGAATTCCCGGGAGGCGTCGGACACGACGAGCACTGCGTCGGACGACGGAATGAGCCCCAATGTGCCTGCAGCGTGCGGATTTCCGTGGCCACCGACGCCGGGGGTGTCGACCAGCACCAGACCGTCGGCGAGCAGTGGGCTCGCCACCCCGATGTCCAGACGCAACACTTCCCGGCCCTGGGCCAGCGGACTTGCCGGGGTGACCGTCGTGATCTCCTCGGGAGGAACGTCCACTCGGATCGGTTCGTTGCCGGGATCGGCGAGTACGAGCTGCGCGGAAAGGCTCTCGGCGTTGGACACCACCGTCGGGATGGCGGTGGTCTCGTCGTCTCCGACCGAGCACACCGTCAGGTTGAGCAGTGAGTTCACGAACTGGCTCTTGCCCTGCTTGAGCGGTCCGACCACGATGATGCGTCGACGTGGATCCAACACTCTCGAGCGCGCCGCCTGGACTCGATCCACCAGGTCGGATCTTCCCGCCGATGTCGCCACCGCCGCGGTACGGCTCAGTAGCTCGGCCAGCTCCGTAGATTGCCCGTCCATACGCTCGTGTTCACAACCGTTCTCGTCGACTTCCGCAGTACCAGGTCATCCCGCAGGCTCGAAAAACTCCTGCGCGCCCCGAACGAACTCTAGCGACGACTCGGCCCCGAGCGCTGGCGAACACTCGGGGCCGAGTCATGTCGTTGTCTACCCGCAGGCGAACGATCAGGGCTGCATCGGGTCGATGTCGTGATCGACGGTCACATGTCCCAGAGAGTCGGCTGCCGAATCCACCGAACCGTGCAGGCCGGACTCGCTGAACAAGCTCGACTCGGTCTCGCCCTGTCCGAAGACGTCCGAGTCGACGCTCGACCAGCCGGTGCCGGTCGCGGTAGCCGAGGAATCGAACGAGCTGGAGGAATCGAACGATCCCGACGCAGCTGAGGAGAGGCTGCCGCCGGCGTCTGCCAGTCCCTCGACACCCGACTGCAGGCCACCGGTGAGGCTGCCAGCGGCCTGGCCACCGATGTCGGCAGCGGAATCAAACCCGCCGCCCGCGGAAGCCGCAGCGTCCGCACCAGCATCCAAACCCGCACCCACAGTGGACGCGAAGTCGCCTCCGATCGAGGCACCGGTGTCGAGTCCCGCTCCGACGTTCGATGCGATCTCGCCACCCACCGAGGTTCCGGCATCGACGACTCCGCCCGCGGCACCTTCGATGCCACCGGCAACCGAGCCTGCAGCTCCCGCGGCACCTTCGAGGCCACCGGCAACCGAGCCTGCAGCTCCCGCGGCACCTTCGAGGCCCGCACCTGCGGATGCTGCTGCGTCGAGTCCGGTGCTGATGCCACCGGAGACGGCTCCTTCGAGGCCTGCACCGGCCGAAGCCGCAGCATCCACGCCGCCTGCGACGCCGCCCGCAACTCCGCCTGCAATTCCGCCGCCGAGGCTGCCGAGTCCGGCCAGACCACCGGTCAGGCCTGCACCGGCGTCACCCACACCGGCGAGCCCGCCGGCCACATCTGCACCCACATTCCCGACGGCCGCCAGGCCACCGGTCACATCTGCACCCACATTCCCGACGGCCGCCAGGCCACCGGTCAGATCAGCACCCGCGTTTCCGACGGCTGCCAGGCCACCGGTCAGATCAGCACCGACGTTTCCGACGGCTGCCAGGCCACCGGTCAGATCAGCACCGACGTTTCCGAGGCCTGCGAGTCCTCCGGTGAGGCCCGCGCCCACTCCGCCGAGTCCGGCCAGTCCGCCCGACAGGTCTGCGCCCACTCCGCCGACTCCGGCGAGTGCTGCTTCGACGGTTCCCGAGAGGTCTGCTCCGGCTGCGACCGCTGTGTCGATCGCGCCGACGAGTCCTGCGCTGACATCCGCTCCGGCTCCGAGTGCGGCTCCGAGGTCGAGTGCGGCGCTGGTGTCGAGTACCGATTCGAGTGCGGTTCCGAGCTGAGCTCCGGCTGCGCCGCCGACGCCGAATGCCGTGCCGAGGATGCCCTCGAGGCCGCCTGCCACTCCGCCTTCGAGTCCGCCGGCCAGTTCGCCGCCGATGCCTGCTGCTGCTCCGACGGTGCCCTCGAGTGCTGCGTCGAGAGCGGCGGTGAGGCTGCCGACTGCGCTGGTGTCGAGGTCGAGTGCGGTTCCCAGTGCGCCGCCGACCACTGCGCCGACGCTGCCGCCTGCGGCGAGCAGGGCGTCGACGTCGAGGTCAGCGAGGACTCCGGCGTCGAGGACGGCTCCGAGTGCGCTACCGATGGATCCTGCGATGGCACCATCTGCCGCGAAGAGGCCGCCGAGGCTCGCGCCGACTCCACCGGCGATGTCGCCGACCAACGAGCCACCGGCTCCCAGTGCGCCGTCCAGTGCAGCTCCGATGTCGGTGGTCAGATCGGCTCCGATGGTTCCCAGTCCGCCGAGTGCGCCGCCGATT
>NZ_LVCU01000587.1:0-3342 GCF_001647185.1 Rhodococcus sp. EPR-147 | reverse complement strand
CCACCGAGAAGGGCACCCGATTCGTCGACGACGCCGACGCCACCATCGCGGCCTTCCCGGCCGGCGACGGATCCCACGACGGCCCGACGGCGGAGTTGGAAATTCTGCGCGGCGAGTTCGCGCGGATTCTGGTCGAGTCCGCCGGTTCACGGACCGAGTATCGCTACGGCGATCGCGTCGTCGAGGCGACTCAGGATGCTGCCGGCGTCGATGTCACCTTCGCAACAGGCACAGCGGAGAGGTTCGACCTCGTTCTCTTCGCCGATGGAATACGTTCCAGCAGCAGAGAACTGGTGTTCGCCGGCGAGGCCGAGACCACCCCGGTCGGCTTGTACACCGCATACGGCGTACTGCCGAAGAGACCGAGCGACGACGGCTGGTGGCGATGGTACAACGCCCCCGGATCCCGAGTGGCCAATCTACGACCGGACAACCTCGGCACGACGCGATTCAGCCTGTCCTGGGTGTCCGACGACAGCGGCTACGAGGGCGCGTCCACCGAACGCGTGATCACCGCTCTGCGTTCGACGTTCGCCGACGTCGGTTGGGAAGTGCCCCGAATCCTGGACTCATTGGGACCGGACTCGGAGCTGTACGTCGACTATCTGGCGCAGGTGAAGGCCCCGCGCTGGTCCGACGGCAGAATCGGCATGCTCGGCGATGCCGCCTGGTGCGCAACGCCGTTGAGCGGCATGGGCACCACGTTGTCGGTCACCGGCGCGTACGTTCTCGCCGGCGAGCTCGCGCGGGCGAGCGATCATCGCGCCGGGTTCGAGGCCTTCGAGACGCGCATGCGTCCGTTCGTCGCTCAGGCTCAGAAACTCCCACCCGGCGTGCCTCGCGTCGCGCATCCGAAGACCTCGGTGGGAGTCGCCGCATTCCGCACCGCACTGCGGCTGGCCGGATCGAAGCCGGTACAGGCCGTGAGCAGCAAGTTCCTCGGTCCCGACGCGGCGACACTCGAGCTGCCGGACTACGAGTTCGAAAACGCAGGTTAGAGCCCCACCCGCTCGAGCAGCGCATCGAATGCCTCGCTGGCTTCCTGCTCGGAGCGGCCGGACTCGATGACGCCGTTGTACACCGCGAGCGCCTCCTCCTGGTATTGCTTGTATTTCTCGAGCCACTTCTCGGAGTCGGCGCGCCAGTACCCGATGATGTCGAAGTACGCGATGTCGTAGCCCAATTCCTTGCGGAAGTACTTGCGCACCCGACGCGAGGACGACGCCTCGCCGGCGAACCAGACGTAGCCGCGTCCCTCGGGCAGTGGGTACGCCAATGCCGCGTCGTCGAGAACGCTTGCGCTGTCGCCGTTTCCGGATCCGATGCGCCAGTCGAACGTGACGTCGGCCTTGGTCTCGAAGGATTGGATGTCGCCGCGTTCGAGAACCTCGACGATCGCGTGCGCACGCATTCCGGCGGGCAACTGCTCGACGAGTCGGCCGAGTGCGGGCAGCCCGGTCATGTCCGCGACCAACAGCAGCCATTCGACGTCGGCGGGCGGTGAATACCAGGATCGCGGCCGGGTGAACAGCACCGTCTGCCCCGGGACGGCCTGCTGCGCCCAGGTGGATGCGACACCGCCCTCGTGGGCGAAGAAGTCGATGGTCAGCTCACCGCGCTCCGGATCGAGACGGCGGATGGTGTAGTTGCGCCCTTCGGGAGCGTCGTCGAGACCGTGGAACCACCAGAACCCGTCGACCTCGGTCATCGGCGGCGGGATCGCCTCGCCTGCCCTGGGGAAATAGACTCCGACGCATTCGTCGGGCACACCGAGCGTGCGGTAGCCGGCAACGTGCTCGCCGCCGAACGTCACGCGCACCATGTGCACCGTGAGACGTTCCACTGCAACGACGTCGGCGTAGTAGTAACCACGCGGTTGTTCGTTCATCTTCGCCCTCGATACATATCTCGACGTGGCTCTCGAGAGAACCCGCAGGCCGACTCGGCAGCCATTCCTCCTCGATTCTAAACTAAGCCTTGCCTAGCCTGCGACCGGCCGCCTTGGGAATCACCAACGGTGTGTGCGATTCCGGGTCGTCGATGATGCGGCACGGCAGCCCGAAGACCGCCTCCACCAGCTCGGCGGTGACGACGTCGGCGGGCGCACCCTCGGTGACCACTGCGCCGTCCTTCATCGCGATGATGTGGTCGGCGTACCGGCAGGCGTGATTGAGGTCGTGCAGCACTGCGACCAGAGTGCGACCGTTCTCGCGGTTCAGAGTGGCCAACAGGTCGAGAAGCTCGATCTGGTGGGCGATGTCGAGAAAGGTCGTCGGCTCGTCCAACAGCAGCAGCGGCGTCTGCTGCGCGAGAACCATTGCCACCCAGACGCGTTGCTGCTGACCGCCGGACAGTTCGTCCACCGGACGAGCGGACAGCGACGTCACTCCGGTCGAGTTCATGGCCTCGATCACCGCGGCCTCGTCTGCGGTCGACCACTGTCGGATCAGCTTCTGATGCGGATAGCGGCCCCGCGCAACCAGATCGGCCACCGAAATGCCGTCGGGTGCGATGGAGGTCTGCGGAAGCAGGCCGAGGCGTCGGGCAACTTCTTTCGCCGGATACGACGAAATCGCCTTCCCGTCCAGCAGAACGGTTCCACGAGAGGGCTTCAGCAGCCGCGAGAGTGCCCGCAGCAGAGTCGATTTACCGCAGGCGTTCGGTCCGACGATGACGGTGAACTTGCCGTCGGGAATTTCGACGGTCAGGTTCTCGCTGACGACTCTCTTGTCGTATCCGACCGTGATGTCGTCGGTGTGCAACCGAGGCTTCGTCACTGCTTCCTTCCTTCCCGCGCCAGTAACCACACGAAGTATGCGCCGCCGACCGATACGGTCACCACACCCACCGGGAGCTGCGTGGGAGCGAAGACGCGCTGTGCAACAACGTCGCTGACGACCAGCAGCAGCGCTCCCATGCACGCGGCAGGCACCATCGCCACTGACGAGGTACCGGTGAGGCGGCGCGCCAACTGCGGCGCGGCGAGCGCGATGAACGAGATGGGCCCCGCGGCCGCGGTGACCATCGCGATCAGCGCAACTCCGAGGAACACCAGCATCAGACGGGTCGGCTCGGCGCGCACACCGAGCGCCCTGGCCGCATCGTCCCCCATCTCCAACATCGGCAGCCGACGCGAGAGCACCGCCAGGCACGACCCGATGACGATCGACACTGCCAGTACCGGTCCCACCTGCGACCACCCCAGCCCGTTGAGGGTGCCCGCACCCCAGACTGCGGCCGCGATCGCGTCGTCCAGGTCGGCCCTGATCACGAGCCAGGTGTTGACCGAGGCCAGGACGGCGCTGACGGCGATCCCGACGATGATCAGCCGTAAGCCCTGCA
>NZ_LVCU01000586.1:0-284 GCF_001647185.1 Rhodococcus sp. EPR-147 | reverse complement strand
CGGTGAGGCGTGGCGCGTCGCCGAACACCGCGGCGAGCACCTCGTTCGGCGGAATGTAGAAGTCGCCGGTACCGACCGCGACGACGGAGACCACCACCGTCACGAGCAGCAAGGCCGCGCAGACGCCGACCGTTCGAATGTCGATGCGGCCGTCCACTCGATCCCGCACTCGCACGACCCGCAGCGTTCGGCCGAAATCGATGCCGCCGCCGCGTTGTTCACGGGTCACAGTCCGCTCGCCTTCTTGCGGCGAACCAGCAGGATCAGCACCGGTGCGCCGACGA
>NZ_LVCU01000585.1:0-684 GCF_001647185.1 Rhodococcus sp. EPR-147 | reverse complement strand
CGACCACCGTGTAGACCAGAATCCATCGTTGGTCCGGTCCGACGAACCACCGCACCATGTGCGGAATCATCAGTCCGACGAATCCGATGGGCCCGGCCGCGGCCGTCGCGGCACCGGCGAGCAGGGTCACTGCGACGACGCCGATGATTCGCGTACGAATCACGTTCGCCCCCAACGACTGGGCCAGATCGTCGCCGAGCGCGATCGCATTGAGAGGCCGAGCGATCAGGGCGGACAGAAAAACTCCGAGCGCGATGAACGGGGCGACTTCGGACGCGATGTCCATACCTCGACCGGCCAACGACCCGGCTCCCCAGAACCTCATCCTGTCGAACGCATCGGGATCGAGCAGCAGCATGCCCGAGGTGATGCCGCCCAGTACAGCTCCGAGCGCAATTCCGGACAGCGTCAACCGAATCGGAGTGGCTCCCGCTCGCCCCAGCGCCCCCAGCGCGTACACCGCGATCGTGCCGACCACCGCGCCGGCGAACGCGAACCAGATGTAGGACCCGATGCCGGTGACACCGAGCACGCCGACGGCGATCGCAACGAAGAACGCCGCCCCGGCGTTGACACCGAGAATTCCCGGGTCGGCCAGCGGATTTCGCGTCATAGCCTGAATCAGCGCACCAGCCACCCCGAGAGCGACTCCCACGAGCAACCCCAGAACGGTACGCGGAAGCC
>NZ_LVCU01000584.1:0-4263 GCF_001647185.1 Rhodococcus sp. EPR-147 | reverse complement strand
ACCGAGATGCTCACCAGGCACAGCGCCGCCAGCACACCGGTGACGAAGAACAACCCCGCGGCCCGACGGGCATCGGTGCGAGCGAGACCACCGACTTCGGCCGGAACGCCTCGCTGTTCCGGCTCGTCGCCCACGCTCGTCCTCACCCGATTCACACCACCGATCGCACCCTCGCGCCCACAGCGGACTTCACGATCTCACCGCTGCGAACAGCGATGTTGGACAGCAACGACGAGGTCAGACCATGCGTGTGCTCGGTGCCGCCCTGCAGATAGATCGAACCCGCACTCGGTTCACGCGTCACGAGTCGGTAGTCACGCGTCACGCGAGGCCCACGGGAGTCGTGTTCGACGTCGTCGAACAGCGGACCGAGGATCTCGGGCAGATCGAGGGACGTGAAGCCTGTGGCATAGACGACAGCGTCGCACAGTATGTCCTCGGCCAGCCCCGTCGGGCCGTGCTCGACGGACACACGAACGCCCGACGGCTCCTCGGTGGCTCGGATCAACCGGGATGCTCCGTGCACGAACAACCGGCGCTTCCCGCTGACTCGCTCGGAGTACTCGCGTGCGTACAACTCCTCGATCAACGGCAGGTCGACGGCGGAGTAGTTGGTTCCGCGGTGATAGTGCAGTAGTTGCTCGCGCAGTGTGTGCGACGACGAATAGAAGTCGTCGACGGCCGTCGGATCGAAGATGCGATTGGCGTAGGGGCTGTCGTCGGCCGGGCTGTATCCGTACTTGCGCAACACCGCGTGCACCGACGCGTCGCTGTACGTCGAGTGCAGGTAGTCCACCACCTCGGCGGCACTCTGCCCGGCACCGACGACGACGAAGGTGCGCTGCGTCCGCGACGGCAACCGATCGAGCTCGCCGAGAAGATCGTGGTTGTGGAACTGTCGCGCCGACGCCGTGACCCCGTCGGGCAGGGTGGCGGTCAGTCCTCCGGCGAGCACGATGTTACGTCCTCGCACGGTCCCGGTTCGCCGGCCCTCGGTGCGGACGCCGTAGCCGTCACCGGTGTCGACGACGTCCAGCGCCCGGGTGCCGTAGTGCACGGTCGCGTCGACTTTGCTTGCGGCCCAAGTTAGGTAGTCGTGGAACTCGAGCCGACTCGGGAAGAACGTCTGCAGATTGATGAAGTGATTGAGCCGACCCTGTTCCGACAGATACGCCAGAAAGCTGTATTCACTGCTGGCATTGCGTTGGGTCGCCAGGTCTTTGAGGAACGAGATCTGCATGGACGTCCCTGGCAACAGCATGCCGGGGTGCCAGGCGAACTCGTCCTTGGATTCGACGAAGCAGGCCGTCAATCGCTCTGCCGGCGAGCACATTCGATTGTGCTCCTCGATCGCGATGGCCAGGCCCAGATTCGAGGGCCCGAAGCCGACCCCGACGATGTCGTAGGTGCCGTCGGAAAAATCGTTGTGCGAGGTCATCGACGGCTCGCCCCCGCGGTTCGATCGGCGGGGCCGGCGAGGTGCGGATCGGCATGAACGAGGCCTACACGGTGGATCGCTCCACCGAGCTCGGTGCGGTGCATAGAGCGTCTCCTTCTACTTGCGGACGAGATTCGGGGTGACGCCGGCGAGGGTCCGTCGATGGCCGTCTCGGCAGTGCCCAGCGTCCTGGCTCGATGTCATGAACAGCGCTACTTGCCTACCGTAGGCTAACCTAACATTTCCTGGTCTACAACGGCTCCGTCGTGCGTCGAGTGCGCCCGGACACGTGTGTGGCCCTCGATCTCGTCGGTTCACCGTCCATCATCGAACGCGAAAGTGAGCGCATGTCTTCGACAAGAATCCGCACCATGGGGCGATACACAACCGGCCCTCGCGCCCTCACTGGAGGTATCGCGGTGCTCGTGCTTCTCGTCGCTGCAGCGTGCAGCGGCGGCACCACCGACACCGAGGTCGTCGACCTGAACGCGAACCCCGCCGCGTGCGGCGAGAACGACCTCGTCGATGCAGTCGACCGAGCATCGGGACCGTTCACGTACACCGACGGTCGCGGACGCACGATTTCGCTCGATGCTCAGCCGACGAGAATCATCGCCGACGAGGAATCGGCAGCAGCGCTGATGTCTTACGGCATCAGACCCATCGCCATCTGGTCGACCACTCCGATGTCCACCAGCCCGATTCTGAGCTGCTCCGATCTCACGGGCATCGAATCGGTCGGCGAGAGCTGGGGGACATTCGATGTCGAGAAAGCCGCCAGCCTCGAACCGGATCTCGTCATCGGCGAGTACAACCCTCGATTCGGCCAGTTCGGCAAACTGACCACCTCAGCCGACTCGTCCAAGGCCGACACGATCGATCAGCTCGCCCCCACTTTGGGTGTCACCTTGGATACGACCTCGACGGCACAGACCATCGAGAACTACGCCGGACTCGCATCCTCGCTCGGCGTCGACCTCGACACGCCACAACTGGCCGACATCAAGGCCGAATTCGACGCCGCTGTCGCGAACTTCGAGAAGGTGGCCTCCGAGAGTCAGGACCTCACCAGCGTCGGCGTCTGGCCACTCGACGTCGCTTACGTCCTCGATCCGTCGGCAGACCCGGACTTCAGCGACTACCAACGGTGGGGCCTGAAGATGTACACCCCCGACGGCACCGATGACGGGTACTGGAAGAAGGTGTCGTGGGAGAACGTGTCGACCGTCGACGCCGACGTCGCGTTCGTCTATCACGACGTCGCCAACGCCGCCGACGTGAAGCTCGCCGATATTCCGAGCCGCTACCCGGCCTTCGACACCATCGCTGCCGTCGACAAGCAGCAGATGGTGTTGTGGGACTACGGTGCCAACAAGAGCTACAGCCGCTACACGAACACAATCGACATCTATGCCGACGCGCTGTCCAAGGCGAAGAAGGTCACGCCCGAGTAATTCGGCGGACCATGAGCCACGGGGTCACCGGAAGGCATCTGCCGGTGGCCCCGAACTTCGTCGAGGCGGCCATCACAGCGCGGCTGCGATCTCTCCGGCCTGCCGGTCCAGTTCCGATCGTTGCGGCGACGACGGCCGAGCCCGCAGGCCGAAGCCGTCCCCGATCATGCGTGGGATGACGTGCAGATGCACGTGGAAGATTTCCTGACCGGCGACCGTGCCGTCGGCGAGAAAGAAGTTGACGCCGGCGACACGCGAATTGCTGGCACGCACAGCGGCGGCCACCTTCTGCCCCACCACGAACAGGTGCGCGCCGATCTCCGGCGGCAACTCCGCCAGCGTCCGATACTGCTCCTTGGGCACCACCAACACATGTCCGCTGGTGAGCGGCCTGATGTCCATGAACGCAATCGCTGTCTCGTCCTCGTGGACGCGAGAAGCCTCGGCCGTCCCGGCAATGATCTCGGCGAAAAGCGTGTAGGGGTTCACACCTTCCGAGCGTAGGCGCTCGGGGCTCTGAAGCTGCGCGGCCCCGGCCCGGAGACTACTGTTTGCCGATGAGCATCGGCGGGGTTCTCTTCGACATCGACGGCGTTCTCGTCACGTCGTGGCAGGCGGTGCCAGGGGCAGCAGAGACTCTGAAGTACCTGGACAGCAAGGACATTGCTCGCGCCTTCCTGACGAATACGACGTCCAAAACCCGTGGACAGATCGCTACGGCGCTGCGCGAGGTGGGACTCGACGTGCATTCGGACGAGATCGTCACGGCCGCGTCGCTCACCGCGGATCATCTGCGTGAGAACTATCCGGACGCGCGGGTGGTGCTGATCAACAACGGTGAGATCGCAGGCGACATGCCGGGAATCGAATTCGTCGACGAGACGTCCGAGGATCCCGATGTCGTCGTCGTCGGCGGGGCAGGCCCGGAGTTCACCCACGAGCGGCTCAGCCGCGTCTACGACTGGCTGTGCCGGGGCATTCCCGTCGTCGCGATGCACCGTTCGTTGATGTGGAGCACCGGAGCCGGACTGCGCATCGACACCGGCATGTACCTCGGCGGTATGGAACAGGCGTCGGGACACACCGCGAAGGCCATCGGCAAGCCCGCTCCGCTGGGATTCCGGACGGCGTCCGAGCGGATGGGGGTCGACCCCGACGACGTCGTCATGGTCGGCGACGACCTCGACAACGACGTCCTCGCCGCCCAGGTCGTCGGGATGACCGGCGTGCTCGTTCGCACCGGAAAGTTCCGTCAGGACGTGCTCGACCGACGCATCACCGACGAATTCGCGATGGAACCCGACCACGTGATCGACTCCGTGGCCGACCTCCCCGGTGTCCTCGCCTGACTACAGAATCGGCGACGGGCTG
>NZ_LVCU01000583.1:0-10621 GCF_001647185.1 Rhodococcus sp. EPR-147 | reverse complement strand
GCCGTCTTGTCGGCCAGTGCAGCGTCGAGGGCAGCGCGGTCGAGTGGCAGCCGATCGTCGGCGGCCAACCGGTCGAGCAGGTCCGGTTCCAGTCCCTGCTCACGCATCGCCAGCGCAACCGCGACGGCGTGCTCCTTGATCGCCTCGTGCGCCGTCTCGCGTCCGACGCCTGCGCGCACGGCGGCCATGAGCACCTTGGTCGTCGCGAGGAACGGCAGGTAGCGGTCGAGTTCCTTGGCGATGACGGCCGGGTAAGCACCGAATTCGTCGAGCACCGTCAGGAAGGTCTCGATGAGACCGTCGATGGCGAAGAAGGCGTCGGGCAGCGCGACGCGGCGCACCACGGAACAGAAGACGTCGCCCTCGTTCCACTGTGCACCGGCGAGCTCGGCGGCCATCGAGCCGTAGCCGCGCAGCACCACCTGCAGGCCGTTGACGCGCTCGCACGAGCGAGTGTTCATCTTGTGCGGCATTGCCGACGAGCCCACCTGGCCCGCCTGGAAGCCCTCGGTGACGAGTTCGTGGCCTGCCATCAGGCGCACGGTGTGCGCGAACGAGGACGGACCGGCACCCACCTGGACCAGTGCGGAGACGACCTCGTGGTCGAGTGAACGGGGATAGACCTGGCCGACGCTCGTCATCGTGTGCCGGAAACCGAGGTGATCGGCGACGATGCGCTCGAGCGCGACGAGCTTGGCGGAGTCGCCGCCGAACAGGTCGAGCATGTCCTGCGAGGTACCCATCGGGCCCTTGATGCCGCGCAGCGGGTAGCGCGCGATCAGCTCCTGCACCCGGGACAGGGCCAACAGCAGCTCGTCGGCGGCCGACGCGAAACGCTTGCCCAGAGTCGTCGCCTGAGCTGCGACATTGTGACTGCGACCGGCCATGACCAGCGAGGAGTACTCGGCAGCACGCTCGGCCAGCCTCTTCGCGACGGCGACGCCGTGCGCGTGGACGTGCTCGAGTGAGCGCAGAATCTGCAGCTGCTCGACGTTCTCGGTGAGGTCGCGACTGGTGAGCCCCTTGTGGATGTGCTCGTGGCCGGCGAGGGCGTTGAACTCCTCGATGCGGGCCTTGACGTCGTGCCGGGTGACGCGCTCACGCTCGGCGATCGACGCGAGATCCACCTGATCGACGACGGCTTCGTAGTCCGCGATGGCCGCGTTGGGGACGTCGACTCCGAGCGAGGACTGCGCGCGCAACACGGCGATCCACAGTTGGCGTTCGAGGGCGATCTTGTGCTCCGGCGCCCACAGCTCCACCAGTTCGGGACTCGCGTAACGGGTGGCCAGGACATTCGGGATGCTCACGAGCATCCAGCTTACGTGGCGCAGTTGTCGGTCTCGGAAGACGACTGCACTGTTTCGGAAAAGGACTCCAGTACCGGCCTCCCGCGATCCCTGTTCCTGGTGCCGGCGGCTTCGCCGCCGTGTGGAATAACCGACGCGCGCTCCGATGTTGGAGCCGTCGTGAGCCGAACAGTGAAGGTCGACATCTGGTCCGATATCGCGTGCCCGTGGTGCTTCGTCGGCAAGCGTCGTTTCGAGGTAGGCGCTGCGGAGTTCACCGCCGGGGGCGGAAGTCTGGAGGTGGAGTTCCACTCGTTCGAGCTGGCACCCGACACACCTGTCGACTTCGATGGCAGCGAGGTCGACTTTCTCGTCTCTCACAAAGGTATGCCGGCCGCCCAGGTCACGCAGATGTTGGGGCAGATGGCCGAGCTGGCCGCAGGCGAGGGGCTCGCCTACGACTTCGACGCCGTGCAGCACACCAACACCGTCAAGGCGCACGAGCTCCTGCACTTCGCCAAGTCGAAGGGCAAGCAGGTGGAGATGAAGGAACGACTCCTGGCGGCCTATTTCGAGGAGGGCCGCCACGTCGGCCGCACAGAGGACCTCGCCGACCTGGCCGCGGAAGTCGGCCTCGACCGTGACGAGGCCGCCCGGGCGCTGAAGTCCGAGGAGTTCCTGCCGGCAGTGCGCGCGGACAAGGAACAGGCCATCGCCTATGGAATCAGCGGCGTGCCGTTCTTCGTGATCGACGGACGGCTCGGTGTGTCGGGCGCGCAGGAACCGTCGGTATTCGCCGACGTCCTGCAGAAGGCTGCTGCCGACTCATGAGCGGTCCTTTGGAGATGGTCGGCGACGACCACGGCCCCGTCTGCGAGGACGGTGTGTGCGAGGTGCCGCCGATCCGAGACGCAGAGTCCGGCGAGAACTACTAGCAGTCAGTCGGCCGGCACCTGTTCCGCCGGTGCCACTATGTCGATGACGGCCAAGAGCATGCTTCGGGCCATGTGGCGCGGGTCGGGGTCCACTTCGCTGAGCGCTCCGACGACGGCCCCGTCTACCACTGCCACGAGTCGTCGTAGCTGCTCTTCCTGCACGGTTCGGCCCGATCTGCGCAGGACGTCGGTGAGCAGGTCGTCGATCTGGGCGCGCAGCCGCAGCTGCACTTCTCGTAGTTCGGGATGCCGGGCCGAGGCGATGAAGCGTTCGTATCGCGCGATCAACTGCTCGTGGCCGTCCTGTGGCCCGATGAGCAGGTCGACGATGAGGTCGACCGTCGATTCCATTTCGTTCGAGCACTTGCCCTCGTCCTCGATGCGGCCGCGCATGACGTCGATCTCACGGGTTCCGACGACGTCGACCGCCGCGGCCACCAGGTCCCCGAGAGACTCGAAATAGTAGGTGGTCGACGCGAGAGGAAGCCCGGCTCGCGCGGCCACCGATCGGTGTCGCACCGCGTCGAAGCCGCCCTCGACGAGAAGGTCCGCGGCCGCAGACGCCAGTGCCTGCCGGCGGCGCACCCCCTTCGGAGTCGCACCCGACACCTTGTGCTGCGACTCAGTCGGACCTGCGGACATTCAAGTCATCGTGCCAGCTCGAGGCCGTTCGTCGGACTGCTTTCGCGCTATGGAATTGTCGTTGCTCGTGGCACATCGAACGATCGACCTTCGCTCCGACACCATCACCCGACCCGATTCGGTCATGCGAAAAGCCATGGCCGACGCCGAAGTGGGCGACGACGTCCTCGATCACGATCCGACGATGGCCGCGCTGGAAGAAGCGGTGGCAGGTCTGCTCGGGTTCGAGTCGGCACTGTGGGTTCCGTCGGGTTCGATGGGCAACATCATCGCGCTGATGCTGCATCTGCAGCGCGGCGATCGCTTCCTGGCCCCCGAGCACGCGCACGTGCTGGGGTCCGAGCTCGGTACCGCCGCATGGCTGGCAGGCGGGATGCCCGACGCCCTCCCCCACGACGGTGGTCCCGGCCGTCCCCTCGCGTCGACGGTGCGTGCGAAAGCGGGCGGTGCAGGACCGTATTTCGCACTACGGACGACACTGCTTTCGCTCGAGAACACGCACAACTTCGCCGGCGGTACTGTGTTCGGCCCGGACGAATGGGCGGAACTCGTTGCCGCCGGCCGTGATTGCGGACTGAAGGTCCATCTGGACGGCGCGCGACTGTGGAATGCCGCTGTCGCCCTCGATGTTCCGATCGCGTCGCTCGCTGCCGGTGCCGACACGGTGCAGGTGTGCCTGAGCAAAGGCCTCGGCGCACCGGTCGGCTCGATGCTCGTCTCGGACTCCGCACGTATCCACGAGGCGCGACGCGTCCGAAAGATGTTGGGCGGCGGCGTCCGTCAGGGTGGAGTGTTGGCCGCCGCCGGGCTCGTCGCATTGGGTCGAATCGGTGATTTGGCCCAGGATCACGTCAACGCGGCGACACTCGCCCGCGGGCTTCGGGATCGGAACTGGGACGTCGCCGAGCCCGAGACCAACATCGTGCTCGCCACTGTTCCCGATCCCTTACAGACGGTCGCAGAGCTGGCCGAGCTGGGGATCGCTGCGGTGACCGTCGCCGGCAAGGTGCGCTTCGTGACCCACCGCGACGTCGACGCCGCCGACATCTCCGAGGTACTGGAGCGGCTGCGCCGCACGTGAGCAGAACTTCGTAGTGGGGGTCGAAGTTTCGCTCACATGCGGCGAAGTCGCTCCAACGCCTCCTCTACGTCGGCGGTCGTGCCGGCGAACGAGAATCGCACCGTGTGGTTCCCGCGGACGGTGTCGAAGTCGACCCCGGGTGCCAACGCGACACCGGTCTCGGCCAGCACTCGGGCGCACCAACTCCGCGAATTCTCGGTCAGGTGCGCAATGTCGGCGTACACGTAGAAGGCACCGTCGGCCGGTGCGAGATCGGTGATGCCCAGGGCCGGCAAACCGTCGAGCAGTATTCGGCGATTGACGGCGTAGCGTTCGACGTGTGAATCCAGCTCGACGCGCGACTCCTCGGTGAACGCCGCGATGGCCGCCACCTGAGAGATCGCCGGTGGGCACACCGTCATGTTCGACGCCAATCGTTCGACGGCCCTGCGCAATCGGGTCGGCAGCAGCATCCAACCGAGTCGCCACCCGGTCATCGAGAAGTACTTCGACACCGATCCGATGGCGACCGATTCTTTCGATGTCTCCCATGCGCTCGACGTATGCGCATTGCCGTAGGAAATGCCGTGGTATATCTCGTCCGAGATCAGCAGGGTTCCGTGCTCGTCGCACCAGCGCGCGATGGCGGCGAGTTCGTCCGCGTCGATGATCGTGCCGGTGGGATTGGCGGGGCTCGCGATGATCAGACCCGCGGGCGGCTCGGGCAGCTCCTCGAGCATCGCGACGGTCGGTTGGAATCGCGTGCTTTCGAGGCAGTCGAGCTCGACGACGCGGCAGCCCAACGCCGCCAACGTGTTTCGATACGCCGGATAGCCGGGCCTGGCCATCACGACGGTATCCCCCGCGTCGAACGCTGCGAGGAACAGCAACGTGAACGCGCCCGACGAGCCGGTGGTGATCACCACGTCCGCGGCGTCGACGGTGATGCCGTACCGCGCGCTGTGATACTCGGCGATCGCGCGACGCAGCGGCAGAATCCCCAGCGTCTCGGTGTACCCGAGCAAGTGCGCATCCAGGGCCTCGCGAGTGGCCCGCAATACCGGCTCGGGCGCTCGCGTGGAGGGCTGACCTGCAGCAAGAGAGAGCACGTCGCCGTGAGTGCGCGCCCGCTCGGCCGCCGCGGCGAACACATCCATCACATGGAACGGCTCGACCTTCGATCGCTGCGATTCGTTGTGCATTGTTTCGACCCTACTGATCCCGACTCGCTCGGTACCTCCGACCTTTGCAAACGCGCGCGCGTTCGCCAAGTGCGCGCAAGATCGACTGGCAACGTCCGGCAATTCTGCGCGCGTCTCACGAACGCGCGCGCGTTTGCTGGAACACGCCGGCCGACGCCGGCCCACTCACCGCACCTACAGCGTGATGCGACCCTCCACCGCAGCCAGGCCGATGTCCGTCCGGAAGTGGCTGCCCGGCAATCGGATTCCCGCAATGCGTGAGTAGGCGTCGTCTCGGGCGGCGGTGAGGTCGAATCCGGTGCCGACCACGCTGAGCACGCGTCCACCCGCGGAGACGACCGCGCCGTCCTTCACCGCGGTGCCGGCATGCAGCACGCCGTCGCCCTCGGAGCCGAGGATTTCGTCACCGGTGCGTGGTCGACCGGGGTAGTTCTCGGCGGCGATGACGACGGTGACGGCCGCGCCGTCCTTCCAACGCAGCGGAGGAAGTGACGCAAGTGTGCCGGTTGCCGTCGCGTTCAACACTTCACCGAGAGGTGAGTCGAGCAGCGCGAGCACCGCCTGGGTCTCGGGATCGCCGAAGCGGCAGTTGAATTCGACGACCGCCGGGCCGTCGGCACCCATGGCAAGACCCGCGTACAGCAGACCGGAGAACGGCACACCGCGCTCGACCATCTCGGCGGCAACGGGTTTCACCACATCCCGGACGATTTCCTCGACGGCACCCTCGGGCAGCCACGGCAGCGGGGTGTACGCACCCATGCCGCCGGTGTTGGGTCCTGTGTCTCCGTCGCCGACGCGTTTGTGGTCCTGCGCGGGCAGCAGTGGCACCACGGTCTCGCCGTCGACGAGGCAGAAGAGGGAGACCTCGGGTCCGTCGAGGAACGATTCGAGCAGTACCGGGTGACCGTTCTCGAGGAGCTCCGCTGCGTGATCGCGGGCGATGAGGCGATCGGTGGTGACGACGACACCCTTGCCTGCGGCCAAGCCGTCGTCCTTGACCACCCAATGGGGGCCGAAACGGTCGAGGGCTGCGTCGAGCAGGGCGGGCGAGTCGACAATTTCGCTGTGCGCGGTCCGCACACCGGCCGCTGCCATCACGTCCTTGGCGAAGGCCTTGGACCCTTCGATGCGCGCAGCATCGGCGGACGGGCCGAACGCAGCGATGCCGGCCTGACGGAGGGCGCCGGCCACGCCGAGGACCAGTGGAACCTCCGGTCCGATGACGACGAGATCGGCTTCGACCTTCTTCGCCAGCGCGGTCACCGCCTCACCGGAGGCGACGTCGACCGCGTGTTGCTCGGCGAGCTTCGCGGTGCCTGCGTTGCCGGGAGCCACGAAGAGCTTCTCGACCGACGGATCGGCCTTCAACGCAAGGAGGAGGGCGTGCTCACGAGCACCGGAACCTATGACTAGTACGCGCACAGTGCATCAGACTATCTGCTCGACGCGAAAGCGCCCCGCACCTGTCACGGCGCGGGGCTCTTTCGTGGTGGTTCGGTGTTACTGCGTGAGGTCGTAGAACGTCACGTTGTCGACCGTGGTCGCGGTGAAGTTCTCGGTGACCCAGGCAGAGATTTCTGCCGAGGTCCCCGACTCCATGCCCGGCATGCCGCCGCTCCCGATGAAGTAGTGGATCTCTCCGTCTGCGACGTACTGCTGGAATTGCGCGAGGGTCGGCGAGGGGTCGGTGCCGTTGAATCCACCGACCGGCATGACGGGATCCTCGGTGGCCAGTTGGTAACCCGCAGCGGTGTTGGCTCCGATGGCCGCTGCCACCCAGGTGTACGAGTCGGCGTCCTGCTCGAGCATCTCGGTGATGGCCGCAGTCGGTGCACTGCCTTCGAGCAGACCACCCATACCGCCGCCCATACCCCGACCCGTCCCGCCCATCTCGGCCCCGCCGGCAGCCCCGGCCTGACCCGGGAAACCCGCAGGCGGTTGCATTCCGGCAGGTATCTGGACCCCGGCCGGCAACTGCATCCCGCCCGGACCGCCTCGGCCTTCGCCCATACCGCCGAATCCGCGCATGCCGGTGTTGGGACCGGCCGAGACGATGGCTCCGGTATGCGGGGTGCCGATGGTGTCGACCGCATAGGCGGTCGGTCCGGCGAGTCCGGCGAACATCACCGCCAGGATCGACGCCGCAGCCAGCCTGCCGCGAGTCAGTGCCGGGATCAGCAGCGCGACGATCGCCACGATTCCGACGACGAGAATCGCCCACTTCAGCCACGGCACGAAACTCTCACTGCGACCGAGCAACACCCACGCCATCACGACGGTCGACGCCACCGCGACGGCCATCGCGATCCGTACCCAGTACGTCTCGCGTCGACGCCACAGCACCACACTGCCGATGCCGACGAGAGCAGCGACGGCGGGCGAGAGCGCAACGGTGTAGTACGAGTGGAAGATTCCGGCCATGAAGCTGAACGTCAGACCGGTGACCAGCAACCACGATCCCCAGACGATCAGCGAAGCTCGTTGCACGTCTGTCCGAGGGGCTTTGCCGCGCAACACGAGTCCGACGACGAACAGGATCAACGCAGCCGGGATCAGCCAGGCGATCTGGCCACCCTGGGAGGAGTCGAACATGCGAAGGATGCCGGTCTCGCCCCAGATGCCACCGGGCATCCCACCCACCATGCCCCCGGCCGCGTCGCCGCCCATACCGCCGCGGCCGGGGGTGACACTTCCGGTCTCGTCGCCACTGAGGCGACCGAATCCGTTGTACCCGAGCGTGAGTTCGAGGATCGAGTTGTTCTGCGAGCCACCGACCCACGGCCGTGAGGACGCCGGCCAGAATTCCACGATCAGAATCCACCATCCGGCCGAGACGATCATCGCGCCCAGCGCGCCGAACAGCTGCCACAGCCGGGTGAGGAACTTCGGCGGCCCGGCGATCAGATAGGTCAGAGCCAGCGGCGGAACGACGAGCATGACCTGGAGTTGCTTGGTGAGGAAGCCGAATCCGACGAACATACCGGTGATCAACAGCCACTTGGTCTTTCCGGTCTCGACGCCTCGCAGCAACGCCCACACCGAGGCGATCATCAGCAGCACCAGCAACGCGTCGGGATTGTTGAACCGGAACATCAGTGCGGCAACCGGAGTCACGGCAAGTACCAGGCCTGCGAGCAGACCGGCCGCGCCACCGAATCGACGCTTGACGGTGGCGCGCAGCAGTGCCACGGAGGCGACGCCGAGAAGAGCCTGGGGTACGAGCATCGCCCAGGTGTTGAGTCCGAAGATGCGTACCGACAACGACATCAGCCACAGCGACATCGGGGGCTTGTCGACGGTGATCGAGTTGGCCGCGTCGGAGGATCCGAAGAAGAAGGCCTTCCACGACACCGAACCTGCCTGTATCGCAGCAGAATAGAAGGAGTTGGCCCAGCCCGACGCGCCGAGTCCCCAGATGTAGGCAACGCCGGTTCCGAAGAGCAGAGCCACCAGCCCGATCAATTCCCAGCGCGGGGAGGTCGCCGGTGCAGAATCGGCAGCCGCGGAGGGCCGCTCCATCGTCGTCGTCACAGGCTCTTCTCCGAACTCGCGGACTCCGAGCCTGCGTCCAGTGAGCTACGGAAGACCCACCGCAGGGCGACGAATCGGCACACGGTGGCAACGAGATTGGCGACGATGAGGACGGCGAGTTCGACGTGCCGGGACACATCGGGAACCCAGGCGTGCAGCACGGCGAGCGATCCACTGGTGACGAGAAGAGCGAAGCCGAAGATCGCCAGCCCCTGCAGTTGGTGTTTGCCCGCACCGTCGGGCCCCCGAACGCCGAAGGTGAAGGCACGGTTGGCCGCGGTGTTGAGCACAGCGGTGATCAACAGCCCGAAGAAGTTCGCCGCCTGCGCGCCGATGAGAGAATGCAGCATCAGGTACAGCAGTGCGTAGGCGATGGTGCTGGCGATGCCGATGATGCCGAATCGCACCATCTGGCTGATCATTCCGTGCGGTACTCCGGGCACGAGCGGCTCCCGTCCCAGGCTTCGGCGAAGTTCGGCGACCGGCAGTACACCGGTGGCGAGGGCACGCCCGACGCGCCAGCAGCCCTGCAGGTCCTTGACGGCGGTGTCGACGATGTTGACGCTGCTGTTCGGGTCGTCGACCCAGTCCACGGGCACCTCGTGGATACGCAGGCCGACTTTCTCTGCGATGACGAGCAATTCGGTGTCGAAGAACCACCCGGTGTCTTCGACGAGCGGCAACAGCTGTCGGGCGACGTCGGTACGCATGGCCTTGAAACCGCACTGCGCATCGGAGAAGCGGGCGCGCAGCGAGGTACGCAGAATGAAATTGTAACTGCGCGAGATGAATTCACGTTTCGCACCGCGGACCACTCGGGACGATCGGTTGAGCCGCGAGCCGATGGCGAGGTCCGAGTGACCGGACATCAACGGTGCGATCAGCGGCATCAGCGCATTGAGATCGGTGGACAGATCGACGTCCATGTAGGCCACCACATCGGCGTCCGACCCCAGCCACACTGCTTTGAGTGCCCGGCCCCGCCCTTTCTCGTCCAGATGGTGAACCTGGACTCCGTCGATCTCGTCGGCGAGTCGACGTGCGACAGCGAGTGTTCCGTCGGTACTGGCATTGTCGGCGATCGTGATCGAGGACCGGAACGGGATTCGGTCCTCCAGATGCTCGTGAAGACGACGAATGCACTGTTCGAGATCGGCCTCTTCGTTGTATACCGGAATGACCACCTCGAGCGTGGCCGTGGCGTTCGAGCCGGGCCGCGGGCCTGCTGCTCGTGCGAGGGAATTCGTTGTCATGACGACAACGATCGGGCCCGGACCTTGAATCGCCCTGCGACCGACCTGGCAATTACCTGGGAGCCACGACCACTGCTACGGCCCCGGTCGAGTCGGGTAGGGCATCCTGTTCCCATGGCTTCCATTTTCAGCAAGATCATCGCCGGTGAGATTCCGGGACGGTTCGTCTGGCAGGACGACGACGTGGTTGCGTTTCTGACGATCGCGCCGCTCACCCCGGGCCACACGTTGGTGGTTCCGCGTGAGGAGATCGACCAGTGGCAGGACGTCGACGGTGCCGCGTTCGGAAAGATCACTGCCGTCGCGCAGATCATCGGTCAGGCCGTCAAGACCGCGTTCGACGCACCTCGCGCCGGTCTGCTGATCGCCGGGTTGGAGGTTCCGCACCTGCACCTGCACGTGTTCCCGGCCTACGACATGGGGAACTTCGACATCTCCGGCGCCGACCCGAATCCCTCCGCGGAATCACAGGACGAGGCCGCAGCCAAGCTTCGAGCGGCACTGCGTGACCTCGGGCACGAGGCGCACGTCCCGAACTGAGCTATCTCGCTCAACGCAGCGGCACCAACAGCCGTCGACGCGTCCGAAGCGCCATCGACACGTCGTCCGATCGGGTGTCGGGGTCGTAGCCCGGGCCGATGTCGGTGTCGATGTCGTGCGGTCCCGGCGCAACTCCGCATTCGGGACACATTCCCAGCGGCCCGAG
>NZ_LVCU01000582.1:0-6504 GCF_001647185.1 Rhodococcus sp. EPR-147 | reverse complement strand
AGACGGCAGGCCACAGTCCTTCGAGGGCGGCGGTCGGGACGTAGTTCTCGCGGCCGCCCTCCGACACGCGAGCTTGTCGTTCGAGCAGCCCGGCGTCGACCAATGCGCCGAGTCGTTGAGCCAGGACGGCCTTGGAGATGTCGAGGTGGACCTGGAAATCACCGAAGCGTCGAACGCCGAAGAAGCAGTCGCGAACGATGAGCATGGTCCATCGCTCGCCGACGAGTTCGAGGGCACGGGCCAGGGAGCAGTCCTGGCGGGCGTAGTCGATTCCGAGTGCCATGACGCGATAGTACAGTCTGTTGACCGAACCAAGTTGGGCGTTTACAGTTCGATCACCAGACCACAAGGACAACGATGACCGATACTGCCCCCTCGCCCGCCGGCACTGCGAACAGCACCCGCGCGCTCACCATCGCAGCGCTCGGCACCCTGCTGACTCTGATGGCGTTCACCGCACCACTGGCGACCATCAACAGCACCGCGGCAGACCTGATGTCCGACGCCGCAGGACGCACCTGGATTCTCAGCTCCATGAGCATCGGCCTCGCCGCCGCGCTGCTCACCACCGGTACCGTCGCCGACGACTTCGGCCGTCGCCGCACGTTCGCCCTCGGAGCCGCCGTCCTCGCCGTCGGCGCGATCGTCTGCGCGCTCTCGCCCAACACGCTGATCTTCGTTCTGGCGCGCATCCTGCAGGGCCTCGGCGGCGCGGCCGTCATCGCCTCGAGCCTCGGCATCATCGCCCACACCCACCCGGCCGGTCCGGTGCGTGCAAAGGCCAGCGGCGTGTGGGGCGCGAGCGTGGGTGCCGGAATCGCTCTCGGGCCCTTGCTCGCCGCCGTATTGGATCGCTGGGCAAGTTGGCGTGAGGCCTACGTGGTGCTCGCGATCGCCACGGTCGCGCTGGCCGTCGCCGCGCATGTACTCGTCGAAGAATCCAGGTCCGACGCCCCGCGCGGCCTCGATCCGATCGGCGCGCTGCTGTTGGCGACGGGCATCGCCGCGTTGCTGGCCGCGCTGGTCGAGGGCAGGCAGGGCTGGACGGCCGTCACCCCGATTGTCCTCTTCGTCCTCGCGGCCCTGTTACTGGCGGCTTTTGTGGTCCTCGAATTACGCAGCGCCACTGCGATGCTCGATCTCACACTTTTCCGACACCCCCCGTTTCTGGCCGCCACGGTCGCCGCGCTGGCCACCGGCGGCGGCATCATCGCGCTGATGTCGTACATGCCCGGATTTCTCGGAACCGTACTGGGAATCGATGCGCTCGGTGCCGCCCTGCTGCTGTTCGGCTGGTCGGCCACGTCCGTGGTCACCGCCTTGCTTGCCCGCAGGCTGCCCGCCTCGCTGAGCGGTCGGGCGCAACTCGCCGTCGGTCTGGTGGGCGTCGCGATCGGCATGCTGATGCTCACGGGGTTGTCCGAGAACGCATCCTGGCCGCGACTGTTGCCAGGGCTGCTGGTAGCAGGCGTTGCCAGTGGGGTACTCAACGCCGCTCTCGGACGCGAGGCCGTGGCCAGTGTTCCCGCCGGGCGCGGCGGAATGGGCAGCGGAGCGAACAACACCGCACGCTACGTCGGTTCTGCCATCGGGGTGACCGTTGTTGCGGTGGTAGCCGTACCGGCAGGTGCGAACGACGCCGGCGGACTGGTGCAGGGCTGGAACACCGCAGCTTTGGTCACCGCTGCGATATCGGTTCTCGGGGCCGTGGTGGTGTCGTTCTCACGCACCAGGCGGTAGCGAGTATTCCTGCTCCGGCCTCCCGGTCGATCCGTATCGCAGCTGCATGCGCAACCGGCCCTTGGACACCAGGGTTGCCAGATAACGCTGCGCTGTCGCGCGTGAAATGCCGATGGCTGCAGCAACTTCGCCCGCCGACATCGGGTCGGCCGTCGTGCGCACCGCATCGAGCACCAGGTCACGGGTCACGGACTGCGAGGACGGCAGCGGCGCGGCCGCGCGCGGGCGCAGCGCGTCGAGTCCGCCGTCGATGTCGGCCTGGGTCAGCTCCTCCGAACGGTCCAGAGCAGTCCGGTACGTCAGATACCCGGTGAGGCGGTCGATCAACGCCGATCGCGGAAACGGCTTGATCAGATATGTCCAGGCACCCGCGGTCATGGCCGCGCGCACCGTCTGTTGATCGGCTGCTGCCGAGAGCACCACTGCGTCGCAGGCGAGTTCGCGCACCAGGTCGATTCCCGATCCGTCGGGCAGATAGACGTCGACCAGCGCCAGATCGAACGACTGCGACGACGCCAACTCCCGAGCCTGAGCGACACTCGTCGCGACTGCGGCGACCTCGTAGTTGTCGAGTGAATTCACCAGTGCCGCATGCAGATCCGCAACCCGGAAATCGTCGTCCACGACCAGCACTCTCATTGCGAGACCTCATCTGCCTGTAGCGCATCCGGTATCGACGCGATGAACACCGCGCCTCCTCGTTCGTTCTCCTCGGTGATCTGCCCACCGGCATCGGCCAGCGTCACGTCGCCACCGCGGGTGCGCGCGATCTGCCGACTCAGCGCCAGGCCCACTCCCCGACCGCCCGGCGATTCTTCGGTCGACTTGGTCGAGACCCCCTCGACGAACACCTGCTCGGGTGCCAGGTCCACCCCGTCACCGGAATCGAGAACCACGATGTGCAACGTCGAACCGTCCTGTACCAGTTCCACTTCCACCTCGGCCGGCCGCCTCACTCCCAGCCTGGCAGCATCGATCGCATTGTCGACGAGATTGCCCAGCACCGTGGTCACGTCGACGGGGACGGCCACTTCGCCGCCGACCCAGGTGTTCTCCCCCAACACCAACCGCACTCCGCTCTCCCGCGCATGCGCGGCCTTCGCCGTCAGAAACGACCGCAGATAGGCGTCGGACACGGCGTCGATACCCTCGATGGATTCCGATCTCGGTCCGACACCGAGGATCTCGTCGATGTACTGCGACGCCCGATCCGGATGACCCTCGTGCAGCAGTCCACTGACCAGATGCATCCGATTCGCGAACTCGTGACGCTGCGCGCGCAGCACAGCGGACATCGACTGCACCGCGTCGAGCTGACGCGTCAGCGTCTCCACGTCGGTTCGGTCGCGCACGGTCAGCACCGTACCCAGATCACGATTGTCGCGCAGCACTTTTCTGGCGGCCGCAATGACCACGACCTCGTTCACGGCCGCGAGAACCGGCTCGGACGTCGGCGATTCGATGACCTCGAGCAGCCTCGGGGTCAGACCGATGTCCTCGATGCGCATCCCCGGTCTACCGTCGATCGAGAGCAGGGTGCGCGCCTCGTCGTTGACGACCGTGACGACTCCGTCGGGGTCGATGGCGACGACACCCTCACCGATTCCGTGCAACACCGCTTCTTGTTCCCGCACCAGCTCGGCGAGCTCCTCCGGCTCGAGCCCCAGAGTCAGCCGTTTCCATCTGCGCGCCAACAGAGTCGAGCCGATCAGCCCGAGCAGCAGTACGGCACCGGTCACCAACGCGCCGTTGATCAGATCTTTCACCAACTCGGTGCGCACGGCCGTCGTGGAGATGCCCACGCTCACTTCACCGATCACCACGTCGGTCGAACCGAGCGCCAGTACAGGCACTTTCGCGCGTACGGAGTCGCCGAGGGTGCCGCGCTCCTGCTCGACCACCTCGTTGCCCGCCAGCGCCCCCGAGGGATCGGTACTCACCCGCTGACCCAGAACTGTCGGATCGGGATGCGCCAACCGCAGACCCCGATCGTCGGTGATGACGACGAACAGTGCGTCGGTGCGCATTCGGGCACCCTCGGCCGCACGCTGCAGCGCTCCGCCTGCCAACACTCCCGCAGGCGCGGCGTCGGTGCCTGCGGTGTCCACGGCAGAGAACTGCTCGACGAGCGAACGCACCTCCGGGTCCGACGCCACCGTCCGCGCAACGGCCAGCGCCCGTTCGCCGTATTCCTCGCTCGCCTGGCTGCCACTGCTGATCGCGAACACCCCGAACGCCACTGCCAGGGCCACCGCCACCAGCGCTGCCTGCAACAACAGCACCTGGGTCCTCAATCGCACTCACCCAGGCTATGCGTCGGGCGGGCTCGAGCACAATGCGCAAAAGGCTCTTTACGTTGCTTGCGCGGGTAGTGCGCACAACGCCGAACATGTGATGCCGGTTACGTAACTTCAGTCACACACGCAGTCCAACCGGACCCACCTCACACATTCGAGAAGGAGTGCACGATGTTGGTGATACTCGGCTTCCTCATGGTAGCCGCCTTCATGTTCTTGATCTTGACCAAGAGAGCCACGCCCGTCGTCGCACTCACCCTCGTTCCGGTCATCTTCGGCCTACTGGCCGGCGCCGGACTCGGCATCGGTGACATGATCACCGACGGCATCAAGTCCCTGGCCCCCACCGCGGCCCTGCTGTTCTTCGCCATCATCTTCTTCGGAATCATGATCGACGTCGGGCTGTTCGACCCGCTGGTGCGCGGCATTCTGCGGCTGGTGCGCAACGACCCGATGAAACTCGTTGTCGGAACAGCCATTCTGGCCATGGTCGTCTCGCTCGACGGTGACGGCTCCACCACGTTCATCATCGTCACGTCCGCACTCCTGCCGCTGTACCTCAAACTCGGTGTCAGCCCGGTGATTCTGACGGTCGTCGCCGGTCTTGCCAACGGCACGATGAACATCATCCCGTGGGGCGGCCCGACGGTTCGCGCCGCATCCGCTCTCGGCATCTCCCCGTCCGACGTCTTCGTTCCGATGGTCCCTTCGATGATCGTCGGCCTGATCATCGTGCTGCTCTTCGCCGTGCATCTGGGCATCATGGAGCGTCGCCGCATCGGCAAGTTGATCTACGAACCCGAACTGGTGGCCTCCGGTGGCGGCGGCAGTATCCGTAAGGGCGGCAAGGGAACCGGCGGATCAGGCACCGGCGGATCGGACGACTCCGGCGAATCGGGTCAGTTCTTCGACGGCCTGGACCCCAATCGCGACACGCTGCGCCCGAAGTTGCTGTGGTTCAACGCTGCTCTGACGGTCATCCTGCTTGTCATCCTCGTCATGGACATCCTGCCCATCCCGGTGCTGTTCATGATCGCTGCCTCGATCGCTCTGACGGTCAACTTCCCCAAGGTCAAGGAACAGGGCGACGCGATCGCACGGCACTCGTCCTCCATCGTCTCCGTGGTCGCCATGGTGCTCGCCGCAGCAATTCTCACCGGCGTCTTCCAGGGCACCGGCATGGTCGAGGCCATGGCCGAGTGGCTGCTCAACGTCATCCCGGCGGGCATGGGCCCGTACCTGGCCGTCATCACCGGCATCCTGAGCATCCCGCTGACGTTCTTCATGACCAACGACGCCTTCTACTTCGGCATCCTCCCGGTGTTGACCGAGACTGCGAGCAAGTACGGCATCGACCCCGTCGAGATGGCCCGTGCGTCGATCACCGGTCAGCCCGTCCACTTGCAGAGCCCGCTGGTTCCGGCCATCCTGCTGCTGGTCACCCTCGCCGGAGTGTCGCTGGCCGATCACCACAAGAAGGTGCTGTGGCGAGCTGTGGTCGTCTCCCTCGCGATGCTGGCCGTCGGCATCCTCCTCGGCCAGATCCCGTTCGGCTGATCCCCCACCCCACTCGTCGTAGGAGAAACTGTCATGACCGTTGGCGTACTGCACAACAATTCACCCGAGGGCCGCGCAGCACTGGCGGCCGCAGTGCGAGAAGCCCGCATTCGAGAGACGGACCTCGTCGTCCTGCACGCACTCTCCGGATCGGCCGAGCCCTCCGCCGAGGCGGCCGAGACGCAGGCAGTGTCCACGTCGGTGGAGACCGCTCTGGCCGATATCGATCACGCCGACGCCGTCTCCTGGACCGTGGCGGTGGGCCGGCCCGATCCCGATGCCGTCAACACCCTGCTGACCTTGGTCGAAGAGCAGAAGTCCGAGATCCTGGTGGTCGGCTCCCGACACCGCTCGGCGGTCGGAAAGTTTCTGATGGGACAGACCATTCAGCGTCTGCTCCTCGAGATTCCGGTCCCGGTTCTTCTGGTCAAGTCCGGAGCGTGAGTGCTCCGAAACGGATGAGACGAATACTGGGGAACAGCCTCCGATGGATCGGCCTCGCGGCCGTATCCGTCGGGGGCTGGGCCCTTTTCGCGGCCCTGGGCCTGACGGCACCGTCGTTGTTCGCGGCCCTCGTCGTCGCCGTGGTGTTCGCTCTGACCGGCCTCGGCCCGGCTGCGGTACCGCGCCCGGCGTCGATGGCAGCGCAGGGCACGCTGGCCGTCACCATCGGCCTCATGCTCGACACCGACACTCTCGGCGCGTTGGGCGAGAACTGGATTCCCGCCGTTCTCGTCGGTGCCGGGACGCTGGTCGTCAGCGCCGGTTGCGGCGCACTGCTCGCCCTGCATCGCGATGTCGACCCCGTCACCGGAGCACTGTCCCTGATCGCCGGTGGCGCAACGGGTCTGGTGTCCATCGCTCGAGAACTCGGCGGGGACGAGCGAATCGTGGCCGTGGTGCAATACCT
>NZ_LVCU01000581.1:0-14866 GCF_001647185.1 Rhodococcus sp. EPR-147 | reverse complement strand
TACGGCGACGACGCCCTGGTACATCGGCACGGCCTTTCTGATCGCCGCCGTCATCGCCGGAATCGTTCTGGCGCGGCTCATCCGACTGCCCGCGCCGGCGACACTCGGACCGCTGATCGTCGCCGGTGCCTGCGAACTGCTCGGATGGCCCGTCGACATCTCGGTGCCCACGGTGCTGCTGCCGGTGGCGTTCATCGTCATCGGATGGCAAGCGGGGCTCGCCTTCACCGTGTCGAGCCTGCGGGCCATCGGTCGTATCTTCCCGTGGGCCGCGCTGCTGGTGCTCTCGATCGGGTTGGTGTGCGCGCTGTTCGGCTGGGCGCTGTCTGCGATCACCGGGGTCAGCATGCTCACCGGGTACCTCGCGACCACACCCGGCGGCCTGGCCGCCGTGCTCGCCGTGTCTGCGACCACGGGGTCTGATGTCACCTTCGTCGCGTGTGTTCAGGTGATCCGACTGGTGTCGATGCTCGTGGCCGCGCCACTCGCCGCAGCCGCGTACACGAAACTGGCCGAGCGCAAGAAAGCCAGGACGGCGAGCGAATCAACCGTCGGCGCGGGGTAATTCGACCCGGAAGGTCGCACCCTGACCGGGGGCACTCTGCACCCGAACGGTGCCGTTGTGCGCCGCCACCAAGGCCGCGACGATCGAGAGCCCGAGCCCGCTGCCGCCGCTCTCGCGCGTCCGGGAGGAGTCGGCTCGATAGAAGCGCTCGAACACGTGCGCCGCCTCTTCCTCGCCCAGCCCGGGGCCGGTGTCCTGGACTTCGAGCAGTACCGAGGACTGGGTGGTCCCGACGCAGACGGTGATCGACGCCGATTCGGGTGTGTGCCGCACCGCGTTTCCGACGAGGTTCGCCAGTACCTGGCGCAGCCGAGCGTCGTCGCCGCTGACCTCGGGTATTCCCGGCCCTGCCAACACTTTCAGCGAGATGTCCCGCGCGGGTGAGACCGCCTTGGCGTCGTGCACGGCATCGGCGGCGATGGTCAGTAGGTCGACGCGACGCATGTCGAGCGGGCGTTGCGCGTCGAGTCGCGCGAGCATCAGCAGGTCTTCGACGAGCAGGCCCATCCGCGCCGATTCGCCCTCGATACGCGTCATCAGCAACGAGATGTCGCTCATCGCGCCCTGCCGATACAACTCGGCGAATCCGCGGATCGTCGTCAGCGGGGTACGCAGTTCGTGGCTGGCGTCGGCGACGAAGCGGCGCATCCGATCCTCGGACGCACGAGCCGCCTCCTCCGAGGCCGCAGTTGCCGCGAATGCCCGCTGAATCTGCGAAAGCATCCCGTTGAGGGCCAACGACAATCGGCCCACCTCGGTCTTCTCACTCCACTCGGGAACCCGTCGATGCAGATCTCCGGCAGCGATGGCCGCGGCCGTCGTCTCCACTTCACGCAACGGTCGCAGACTGCGTCGCACCACGAAGTAGGCGATCACGGCCAGGGCCAGCAACACGGCGGCGCCGATGTAGAACTGCAGCACCACGAGCCGGCTGACGGTCTGTTGGTTGGCGCTGAGCGACATGCCCACGGTGGTGGACCCCTCGCTGTTGGTCACCGTGATCACCCGCCACTCCTTCGACGGGTCGCCCTCGGAACCGACGGTCTTCGGAGTTGCCGACGGCGCACCGGACAGGTCCGGAACACTCTCGGCCACATCGTTGATCGGGCCCCGGACGGTACCGTCGTTGGCCACGGACCGAACGAAGAAGTTCGTCGGCGGGCGGTTCGGGTTGGGTTCGTCGATCGGAAAGGGCGGGCGTTCGCCACCCGGTTTCGCCCATCCCTGGGACGCTTCGACCAGTTGACTGTCCAGGCGACGCATCAGGGACGACTCGAGCGAGGACGTCACCGCCACCCCGGACGCCAGCAGGCCCAACCCGACCAGGAGCAGCAACGCCGCGACCAAGGTGAAACGCAGCGGCAGGCTCCGAATCCGACCTCGAACGGCCGTCACCGTGGCTGGCGCATGACGTAGCCGACGCCTCGCAGTGTGTGAATCAAGCGAGTGTCTCCGGTATCGACCTTGCGACGTAGATACGACACATACGACTCCACCACTCCCACTTCACCACCGAAGTCGTAGTGCCACACGTGATCGAGGATTCGCGGCTTGCTCAGCACGGTTCCCGCGTTCACCATGAAGTACCGCAGCAGCGTGAACTCGGTGGGCGAGAGCGAGATCGGCTCACCTGCCTTCCACACCTCGTGGGTGTCGTCGTCGAGTTCGATGTCCGCGAACGCAACTCGCGACGGCTGCGCGTCCTCGCTCTTGCCGGACCGGCGCAGGATCACTCGGAGTCGGGCCACCACTTCCTCGAGCGAGAACGGCTTGGTGACGTAGTCGTCCGCACCGAGGGTCAGCCCGGTCACCTTGTCTTCCACCGAGTCACGCGCGGTCAGGAACAGGGCAGGCGCATCGATTCCGTCGGCCCGCAGTCGACGCAGCAGACCGAACCCGTCCATGCCGGGCATCATCACGTCGAGAATGAGAGCCTCGGGCCTGAAGTTGCGCGCCTTGTCGAGAGCCTCGGGACCGGACGACGCAGTCGCCACCTCGAATCCCTGGTACCTCAGGCTGACCGACAGCAGTTCGACGATGGTCGGTTCGTCGTCGACGATCAGGACTCTGGCCTCGGGTGTCTCGCTCACGGTGTCCATCTTCGCGCGAGATGCTGCTCGTTCGCTGGACTCTCGCTGTGAGGTTGCTGTGAGCCACCCACAACGAAGTTGCCGCGAGCCACCGACAACGAGGTTGCCGCGAGCCACCGACGACACAGCCCAGCCACAGGGGGCATGATGGCAGCGATGCTCGACGCGAAGACCGACGGCCGAATCATGACTCGGTCTCCCGTGTCATCCATGCACGTATTCGCAACTCTGCTCGTATTGGGCATCGTCTTCGGTGCCGATATCGCGCGATGGGTCGACTCGTCCCCTGCGCTGAAGACCGGCGCGACGGTGTTCACCGGGATCTTCGTGCAGGCGACGCCGTTCCTGGTGCTCGGAGTACTCGTCAGTGGAAGTATCGCCGCGTTCGTCTCGCCGTCGGTGCTGCGACGAGTGGTCCCGAAGAACGAAACGGCTGCCGTCGGAGTGACGGGACTGGCCGGAATGGCGCTGCCCGGTTGTGAGTGCGGTGCCGTTCCAGTCTCGCGTCGGCTGATGGATCAGGGTGTTCCGGCATCGGCCGCCCTCGCGTTCCTGCTGTCGGCGCCGGCGATCAACCCGGTCGTCCTGGTCTCGACCGCGGTGGCTTTTCCCGGCGAACCCGGCATGGTTCTCGCGCGGTTCCTCGGCTCGCTCGCCACTGCACTGGTGATGGGTTGGCTGTGGACTCGATTCGGCAAGGCGGAGTGGATCACCGCGCGGCTGGCCGCTCGCGGACACGATCACGACCGCTCGAAGTGGGAGACGTTCCGCGAGTCGGCGCGTGCTGACCTGCTTCAGGCCGGGGCATTTCTCGTGTTCGGTGCCGCGGCCGCCGCCCTGCTGCATCTGGTGATTCCGGACTGGGTGTTCGCCCATCTCGCCGGGCAGTTGCTGCTGTCGATCCTGGTGATGGCCGTACTCGCGGTGATTCTGGCGCTGTGTTCGGAGGCCGATGCGTTCGTTGCCGCCAGCATGTCGATGCTGCCGCTGCTTCCGCGGTTGGTCTTCCTGGTGGTCGGACCTGCCGTCGACGTCAAGCTGATGGCGATGCAGGCGGGCAGTTTCGGACGCGGGTTCGTCGCACGTTTCGCCCCGCTGACGTTCGTCGTCGCGATCGCGTGTGCCTCGGTGTGCGGCTACCTCGTTCTGGGAGCGCGATGAAGCGCGAGGTGCAGAACCTTCTGCTGTTTCTCCTCGGCGGAGCCATGGTCAAGATTTCGTTGGACGGCAGCTTTGTGCGATACGTCAAACCGTCGCTGCATCCGTATCTGCTGACTGCCGGCGTGTTGATCGTGCTCCTGGCGGCCGCGTCGATCGTGGCCGACATCCGCCGCGGTGGGCCGGCCGACGACGGGCACGATCATGATTCGCGTCCGTACTGGCTGCTGTTGGTCCCGCTCGCGGTCATCCTGTTCGTCGCACCGCCCGCGCTGGGTGTCTCCGCGGTCGGCGATCGATCCGTCACCTCGGCTGCCGATCGTCAGCGGACAGCGTTTCCACCTCTCCCGGACGAGCGCGCGCCCGAGGTTCCGTTGCTCGATGTCGTACAACGCGCGGTCAGAGACACCGAAGGCAGCCTCGACGGACGGGAGATTCGCGTCACCGGATTCGCCGTCGCCACCGCGAACGGAGGCTCGCCGCGCGCCGACGGCACGACGGACGGCATCGATCTCGCTCGCATTCTCATCATCTGCTGCGCGGCCGACGCCAGGTCCGTTCGCATCCACCTCGACGCAGGTAGCGCGTCTCTCGACGACATTTCGGACGGCACCTGGCTGCGGATATCGGGGACCGTCGACGCGGCCACAGCGACGGAGAACACTGCGTTCACACCCACGATGACCGTCTCGACGGTCGAGCGAATCGACGCGCCCGCGAACACGTACGCGTACTGACAGCCCGAAACCCATGGCCACTACCGCCCCGAATTGGTACGATCGTACAAGTCACTTCCGACAATCGGACGAGCGCACCGTACCCGAACAGCGACAAGACGGTGCAAGGAGTGATTTTCGTGGCTTGGCTCATTCTCGTCGTCTCCGGCGTTCTCGAAGCGATCTGGGCGACCGCGCTCGGTAAGTCCGAGGGCTTCACCAAACTCGGACCGTCCGTCGTCTTCGGAGTCGCAGTGGTTCTCAGCATGATCGGTCTCGCGGTCGCGATGCGGTCGTTGCCCACCGGTACCGCCTACGCCGTCTGGGTGGGAATCGGTGCCACCCTCACCGTCGCGTACGCCATGATCACCGGCGAAGAAGCTGCGTCTCTGCTCAAGGTGGCGCTTCTGGTCGGCATCGTCGGATGCGTCGTGGGACTGAAGGTTCTTCACTGATTTTCCGAGCTACGAGCAGTTACAGTAAAACGATGAATTGGGTGTCAGCGATCACACTGCCCGCGCGCGCCGGAATTGCCATCGCCGAGCAGGCGATCGGCGTCGCGGAGGTCGCGTTGGCCACCACCAGGATGGCCTTGGCCACCGGTGCATCCGGCACAGCAGGTGTCGCCTCGCTCGCCAATCCACGCGGCGGCACCATGCAACTGCTCGCCCAGCTCGGCCAACTCACCTCCGACGACCGCGCCCTGGGTAACGCACTCAAGGAAGGCGGACCCTTGGACCGCCTTCTCGCCCAGGGCGGCGTCGTCGACCGCCTCACCTCCGAGGACGGCACCCTCGAGCGGTTGCTCTCCCCGGGCGGCCCGGTCGAGCGAATTCTCGCTCCGGGCGGACCCTTGGACCGGCTGCTCGCCGAGGACGGACCGCTCGAACGGCTGCTCGCCGAAGGCGGTCTGCTCGACCGCATCACCGCCACCAACGGACCGCTCGAACGACTGACGGCCAAGGACGGCCCGCTCGAGGTGCTCACGCGTCAGGACGGCCTGATCGAGCGTGCCATCGCCGAGGAGGGCATCCTCGAAACTCTGCTCGCCGAGGACGGTGCCATCGAGCGACTGACAGCCAAGGGCGGACCGCTCGATCAGCTGGTCAAGCTGTCGGAGACACTGACGTCGGTGGCCCCGAACATCGAGCGGATGAGCATCTCGATCGACATCCTGCAGGATTCCGTGGAGATCCTCTCGGCTGCGGTTCACCCACTGGGCGAGCTGGTCGGTCGACTCCCGAGTCGCTGGCTCAAGAGCGGGAAACAGTCGGTTCACGAGTTGCACTGACGCCCCGGCCCCTCCGGCGAAGATTCTCGACTCTCGGGGCTGCGGCGTCGACTCGTTGTTAGCGCTCACACTGGTGAGCGGGGGTACGGAAAATAAACTTTGACAATGCCGATGTTATCGCTCACACTTTCGTCTTGATGTGATGTGCGGCACAGACGAGGCCACTCTCCACCAACTTCGAGATCTGATTTCACCGAGCAGGGAGAAACGATGAAGTTTCGACATCTACCCATGGCCGCGGCCGCGGTGGCACTGGCCATCACGGTCACCGCATGCGGATCGAGCACCAAGACGGCGGACGTCCAGCCGGCCGACGGCGGAAGCACGGCGGGCGCGCTGATCGGCGTGACGATGCCGACCAAGTCCTCGGCTCGATGGATCGCCGACGGCGACAATCTCAAGAGCGCGCTCGAAGGACAGGGCTACAAGGTCGATCTGCAGTACGCGGAGAACGATATTCCCACCCAGGTGAATCAGATCGAGAACCAGATCACCCAGGGCGCAAAGCTTCTCATCGTGGCTTCGGTGGACGGCACCGCGATCACCACCCAGTTGCAGGAAGCCAAGGACAACGGCATCGGCGTCATCGCGTACGACCGCCTCATCCGCAACTCCCCCAACGTCGACTACTACGCGACGTTCGACAACTACAAGGTCGGCGTCGACCAGGCCACGTCTCTGCTCGTCGGCCTCGGATTGAAGAACGAGGACGGCACCGACAAGGCCGACGCCCCAGCGGGTCCGTTGAACATCGAGGTCTTCGCCGGTTCTCCCGACGACAACAACGCCACGTTCTTCTTCGACGGCGCGATGGAGACTCTGCAGCCGTACTTGGACGACGGAACACTGAAGATCGGCAGCGGCGAATCCGACTTCGAGACGGCCGCAACACTGCGCTGGGATCCGGCGACCGCGCAGAAGCGCATGGAGGATCTGCTCACCAAGACGTACTCCTCGGGCCAGAAGGTTCAAGGCGTGCTCTCGCCGTACGACGGACTGTCGATCGGAATCCTCTCCGCGCTCAAGAGCAACGGCTACGGCACAGCAGGGCAGCCCTACCCGATCGTCACCGGTCAGGATGCCGAGGTGCCGTCAGTGAAGTCGATCATCGCCGACGAGCAGTACTCCACGATCTACAAGGACACCCGGCAACTGGCCGAGGTCACGATCGCGATGGCTCAATCCATGCTCGACGGTCAGACGCCCGAGACGAACAACACGACGGACTACGACAACGGCGAGAAGGTCGTTCCGGCGTACCTGCTGCAGCCCGAGATCGTCAACAAGGGCAACTACGAGCAGCTGCTGGTCGAAGGCGGCTACTACACCGAGGATCAGTTGAAGTGAGTTCGGAGATGACGAGCCCGATCTTGGAGATGCGCGGCATCACCAAGACGTTTCCCGGCGTGAAGGCGCTGCAGGATGTCACTCTCTCGGTCAATCGCGGCGAGATCCACGCGATCTGCGGTGAGAACGGCGCCGGAAAGTCGACGCTCATGAAGGTGCTGTCGGGTGTGTATCCACACGACACATTCGACGGCGAGATCGTGTTCGACGGTCGCGCCTGCGAGTTCTCCGACATCCGGAGCAGCGAGGCCGAGGGCATCGTCATCATCCATCAGGAACTCGCGCTGAGTCCGTACCTGTCCATCGCCGAGAACATCTTTCTCGGCAACGAGCGGTCCAGGCGCGGGTTCATCGACTGGAACCGAACCAATTCCGAGGCCGCAGCCCTACTGAATCGGGTAGGGCTGCGGGAGAACCCGGTCACCGTGGTCAACGATCTCGGGGTCGGCAAGCAGCAACTCGTCGAGATCGCCAAGGCGTTGTCCAAGGACGTCACGCTGCTGATTCTCGACGAACCGACTGCAGCACTGAACGATTCGGACTCGGCTCACCTGCTCGACCTGCTTCGCGGTCTGCGAGACGAGGGAATCACGTGCGTGATCATCTCGCACAAGCTCAACGAGATCGCGGCCGTCGCCGACCGCACCACGATCATTCGTGACGGCCGAACCATCGAGACGTTGGACATGCGCAGCCCCGAGGTCACCGAGGATCGCATCATCTCGCTGATGGTCGGCCGCGATCTCGAGCACCGGTTCCCACCACACGAATCCACTGTGGGAGAGGAAGTTCTGCGTATCGAGGACTGGACCGTGCACAGCCCGACCCAGCACGGCCGAACCGTCGTCGACGGAGCGAATCTGACGCTGCGCCGGGGTGAGATCGTCGGCCTGGCCGGGCTGATGGGTGCCGGACGCACCGAATTGGCCATGAGTGTCTTCGGACGCAGTTACGGCATCGACATCTCGGGGCGACTGTACAAGTACGGCAAGGAAATACACGTCAAATCCGTCAGCGACGCCATCCATCACGGAATCGCGTACGCCACCGAGGACCGAAAGCGCTACGGCCTCAACCTGATCGACGACATCAAACGCAACATCTCCACTGCGGCACTCGACAAACTGGTGACCGGTGGCTTCGTCGACGACAACCAGGAATACAAGGTGGCCGAGGGCTTCCGGCAGAGCATGAACATCAAGGCACCGAACGTCTCTGCCGTCGTCGGCAAGCTCTCCGGCGGCAATCAGCAGAAAGTCGTGCTGAGCAAGTGGATCTTCAGCGATCCCGACGTGCTCATCCTCGACGAACCGACGCGAGGAATCGACGTCGGCGCGAAGTTCGAAATCTATTCGATCATCAACGATCTCGCCGACGCAGGCAAGGCAATTCTGGTGATCTCCTCCGAGCTACCGGAACTGCTCGGACTGTGCGACCGGATCTACGCGCTGTCCGCAGGCCGGATCACCGGTGAGGTGACTCGCGAGGACGCGACACAGGAATCCCTCATGCACCTCATGACCCGTGGAACAGGAGTACTTCGATGAACCAGCTGTCGACCGTACGGGGGCTGCTCACGCGAAACCTCCGCCAGAGCGGGATCTTCATCGCGTTCGCGTTGATCATCCTGCTGTTCACCGTTCTCACCGGCGGCCAACTGCTGGTCCCGCAGAACATCAGCAACATGGTGGTCCAGAACTCGTACATCCTCATCCTGGCCATCGGCATGGTCGTGATCATCATCGCGGGCCACATCGACCTGTCCGTCGGATCGGTTGTCGCGGCGACCGGAGCGATCTCGGGTGTGCTGATGGTTCAGCAGAACGTGCCGTGGCCTCTTGCGGTGCTCATCACGCTGATCATCGGCGGTCTGATCGGAGCCTGGCAGGGCTATTGGGTTGCGTACTTCGGCATTCCGGCATTCATCGTGACCCTGGCCGGCATGCTCATCTTCCGCGCGGTCACCCTCATCGTTCTCGGTAACCAGGGCATCGGACCGTTCCCCGGACCCGTACGTACTCTCTCCAACGGCTTCCTCCCCGGCTTCCTGGGCAACGTGGGACTCGGGCCGCTCGGGGGTGCGGACATCTTCACCCTGCTCGTCGCGATCCTCGCTGTTGCCGGAATCGTGTTCACGCAGTGGCGTTCTCGGACTGGTCGGCAGAAGTACGGGCAGGCCGTCGACGCGATGCCCCTGTTCCTGCTCAAGATGGTTCTGGCCGGCGGTCTGGTTCTCGCCGTCGCCGTCCAGCTGGCGCGCTTCAAGAACCTGCCGTACGTGCTGATCCTTCTCGCCGTACTGGTGATGGGTTATTCCACGCTGGCAGGCAGGACGGTATTCGGTCGGCACGTGTACGCCATCGGCGGAAACATCCACGCTGCATCGCTGTCCGGTATCAAGGTCAAGCCGGTGACCTTCTGGATCTTCGTCAACATGGGAGTCCTATCCGCCCTCGCCGGAATCATCTTCGCCGGCCGCCTCAACCAGGCCGGTCCCACTGCAGGCAACGGCTTCGAGCTCGACGCGATCGCGGCGGCCTTCATCGGTGGCGCAGCGGTGCAGGGCGGTGTCGGCCGCATCGTCGGTGCGCTCACCGGCGGACTCATCATCGCCGTGATCAACAGCGGAATGTCGCTCATCGGTTCGCCCAGCGAACGCGTTCAGCTGGTCAAGGGCCTGGTACTCCTCGCCGCAGTGGCATTCGACATCTGGACCAAGCGCCGAGCAGCGAGCGGTAAGGGCAACAAGGGCGACAAAGCTGCGCCTCCGAGCAGCTATCTGGGAGTGCCTGTGCCGGCCGAGATGTTCTCCGGTGCCGAGCCAGGCAAGCCTGCGCCCACCACGACCGGTTCCGCGGTGACAACACCCACGTAATCCACACAGTCGCGGGCACCACCGGCCCGGGCATGCTGTGATTGTCTTCGATCACGAAGGGAGGCTCGGAAGATGACACCCACTCGCGGACCCGCCATGACCGATGTCGCCCGTCTCGCCGGCGTGTCCCATCAGACCGTCTCCCGCGTCATCAACGGTCATCCCAACGTGACCGAAGCGACGAGAACCAAAGTGCATCAGGCGATCTCGGAACTCGGCTATCGACCGAACACTGCTGCTCGCGCTCTGGTCACCGGCCGCAGCAAGACCATCGGAATCGTGGGGACCGGAAACGCTCTCTACGGTCCGGTGTCGACGCTGTACAGCGTCGAGTACGCAGCACGTCACGCCGGCTACTCCGTGGTGGTCGGCGTCCCCACCTCGTTCGACGAGGCAGCCATCATCACCTGTGTGCGCCGGTTGCAGAAGCAGGGTGTCGACGGCGTCGTCGTCATCGCGCCTCTGCGCACCGACGGTGGAGATATCGCCGATCTGGCCGGGGAACTCCCACTCGTCGCCGTGGAGGGTTCGCCTGCCGGTGATCTGGCCGTCGTCTCGGTGGACCAGATCGCCGGAGCCAGGGCCGCAACCAGTCACCTGCTCTCGCTCGGACACAGCGCCGTGTGGCACGTTGCCGGACCGCTGGGCTGGTACGAGGCCGGCGACCGCGTCACCGGATGGCGGATGGCCCACGAGGAAGCAGGCATCGAACCGCCGCCCACCCTCAGCGGCGATTGGACTGCGAAATCAGGGTTCCGGGCCGGCAGCGAACTGGCCGTCGACGCCGACGTCACCGCAGTGTTCGCAGGCAACGACTCCATGGCACTCGGGGTGCTCCGCGCGCTGAACGTCCACGGAAAGCGAGTACCGCAGGACGTCAGCGTCGTCGGCTTCGACGATGTCCCCGACGCCGAATTCTTCTCACCGCCCCTGACCACCATTCGCCAGGAATTCACCGACGTCGGTGTACGAAGCGTCGAAATTCTGCTCGATCAGATCGACACCGGAAACCGAAGCACCAGGCGTTCGAGCATCGAACCGACCCTGGTGATCCGATCCAGCACCGGCACCCCACGTGCATGAAAACTCGTAGCCTGCTACGAGTTTTCGCTCACTTGGGTCGTTCCGCGGGCTCCACTCCTGCTCACGTGCGGCGAAGCCGCTCACAGACGCAGTTGGATCTCGACGAGTAGTCGTGCGTCGGAATCGGTGAGATCGAGGTCCAGGATCTGCTCGACGCGGCGAATGCGGTAGCGCAGGGTGTTCGGGTGAATGTGCAATCGCTCGGCGGCAGCCCGAACGTCGCCGAAGCACGCCAGGTACGTCTCGAGACTCTCGCGCATTCTGGAGTCGTTGGTGGCGTCGTATCCGTCGAGGGCGGCGATGCGCGGGTCTCGTAGCTGTTCGTGATTGGTGATCAGTTCCAGGATTTCGCCCAGCAACACCGAGGTTCTCGACTCCTCCAGCGTCGTGACCCGCACCTCGCCGGTGGTGCCGTCGAGAACTCGGTCGACCTCGAACCTGGCCACGGCCACGCCTTCGAGATCGGCGATCGGGGCTGCGACCGCAGCGCGCAACGCCATCGAGGTACGCGTCTCGATCCGTCCGACGGCGTCGGCGGTCCACCCCGCAATCCCCGTGCCCGACGCCACCCCGGGAAACAGCGCGTAGATTCTCTCACCGATGGTGGTGACCAACGAGTCTCGTCGAAAAGCGCTGGCGTGCAGTCGAACAGACGGTGCCAGGGCGCTGATCTCGAAGTCTCCGCAGGCCGCGAATCCGACGACCGCCGCGGAACCCGAGGTGGGTATCGACAGCGCAGACGCCAGCGACGGGATATCGACACCGCCGCCCCTTGCCCCGAGCAGGCGCTGAATCTGCAGGGCCTCGTTGGTCGGGGCGTTAGCGATGCGGGTGATCAGTCGGGCCGCGACAGCGGAGGCACCGCGCAGTACCGCGTCGGCGTCCGAGGCGAGCGGGAGGGAACCCTGCTGCACCCAGATCGTCCCGAGAGTCGTCGGGCTGCCGGTCATGCGACGAATCCCGACTGCGAGGCGTCGACGAATCTCCAGTTCGGTATCGGCCGGCACGTCGATCACGTCGTCGGTACGGCGGAGTCGATCGAACACGCCACGCTCGTGCAGCCTGCGCAGATAGTCGGCCGGTCCTTCGCGTCCGAGAATCGACAGGGTTCGCAGTTCGTCGGCCGCGTCGTCGGATGCCGAGTAGGCCAACACGTGTGAGCGCTCGTCCTCGATGCTCACCATGCCCTTCGTCAGCGACGCCACCGTCTGCGCGAGTTCGTAGAGGTCGGTGTCGGCTCCGAACAGTCCGTCGTCGGGGCTCTGGGCCCGGGCCTGATCGAGAACTCCGCGCATCATCGACAGCAACAGCTCCCACCGTGTCTGCTGGTGCACTGCGACCAATGCGATACCGGTCTCCCTGGCACCGTGGGACAGCGCGGTCGAGGCGGCGACTTTGGTCAGCACCGCGAGTGGTCGGTCTGCGACCGGACGCAACGCGAGATCGTCGAACCACCGGATCACATCGGCCTCGGTCACGCCCACCAGCAGCGTCAGATCGGAGGATGCTCCCGGAGGTAGCCGCAGGTCGTCGGCATCGAGCAGCGCGAGGGACTCGACGGCCATGTCCGTTCCGGCGGGCGCGAGGACGAGTTCGACGACGGCGCTGTGCAGCGAGGTCAGCATCGAACGCAGCGACACCGTATTGGCCATGCGGACAAGTAGAACATGAATTCTTTGGCCGATGAGCTGATTGAACGCGGTGCGGATCGGACTTCAATGAGCAGCACACACCGAAGCCGAGGAGCAGCCATGGACGCCGTCACATCCGTCCCCACCCCCACCAACGAGCCGGTCAACACCTACGCCCCGGGTAGCCCGGAACGCACCCGCTTGCGCAGCCGCCTGACCGAACTGCGTTCCGCCCCCGTCGAGATCCATCAGGTCATCGGCGGAGTTCACCGACAGGCCGACGGCCCACGCGAGAACGTCGTCGAACCGCACAAGCACTCGTCGATCATCGGCAGTTTCGCCGGTGCCGGCCACCAGGATGTGCGCGACGCCATCGACGCCGCCACGGCAGCCGCGCCGATGTGGCGCGATCTTCCCTTCGACGAGCGCGCCGCGGTGTTCCTGCGGGCCGCCGATCTGCTGTCCGGCCCGTGGCGCGAAAGAATCGCTGCTGCAACGATGCTCGGTCAGTCCAAGTCGGCCTACCAGGCGGAGATCGACGCACCCTGCGAGCTCATCGACTTCTGGCGGTTCAACGTCACGTTCGCCCGGCAGATTCTCGCCGAGCAGCCGATATCGGCACCGGGAGTGTGGAATCGCGTCGAATACCGTCCGCTCGAGGGCTTCGTCTACGCCATCACTCCGTTCAACTTCACCGCCATCGCAGGCAACCTGCCCACCGCGCCCGCGCTGATGGGCAACACCGTGCTGTGGAAGCCCTCGCCCACCCAGGCCGTGGCCGCATATCTGACGCTGCAGTTGCTCGAAGCCGCAGGGTTGCCACCAGGGGTGATCAACCTCGTTCTCGGCGACGGTCCGATGGTGTCCGAAGTCGCCCTTGCCGATCCGCGGCTGGCCGGCATCCACTTCACCGGATCCACCGCGACGTTCCAGACGCTGTGGCGTCAGGTGGGCAACAACATCTCGAACTACCACTCGTATCCACGGCTCGTCGGCGAGACCGGCGGCAAGGACTTCATCGTCGCGCACAGCTCGGCCGATCCGGATGTGTTGACCACGGCCATGATTCGCGGTGCGTTCGACTTCCAGGGGCAGAAGTGCTCCGCAGCATCCCGGGCCTTCGTACCGAAATCGCTGTGGGCGTCGATGGGCGATTCGTTCGTCGAGCAGGTCTCGGCGCTGAAGTACGGTGACGTGACCGACCTCTCCAACTACGGCGGTGCCGTCATCGACCGAAAGGCGTTCGACCGCAACGCAGCTGCCCTCGACCGAGCGAAGTCCGTCCCCGGCCTGACCATTGCTGCAGGCGGAACCTGTGACGACTCGGAGGGCTACTTCGTCTCGCCCACGGTGCTTCTCGGCGACGATCCCACCGACGAGGCCTTCACCACCGAGTACTTCGGCCCCATCCTCGCCGTGCACGTCTACGACGACAGCAAGCCCGACGCCTACGCCGAGACCCTGCGCGCCGTGGACAGTGGCTCGAAGTACGCATTGACCGGAGCGGTCATCGCCACCGATCGCACCGCCGTCGAACACGCCCATGCGGCACTGCGATTCGCCGCAGGCAACTTCTACGTCAACGACAAACCGACCGGCGCAGTGGTGGGACAGCAACCGTTCGGCGGAGCCCGTGCATCGGGCACCAACGACAAGGCCGGCTCACCGCAGAACCTGCTGCGGTGGACCTCGGCCCGCACCGTGAAGGAAACGTTCGTTCCGCCCACCACCCACGGCTATCCACACCAGGAAGGCGAGGGAACGCGATGACCACTCTGCTGAGCAATCCGCTGCGGCCGGCGCTGCTGGCGGCGGCGCGTTCACCGAAACTGCAGGCGACGGTGACGCGGCTGCGCGCCACCCGATCACTCGTCGACCGATTCGTCGCTGGTGAATCCGAGCCCGCGGCCGTCGGCGCGGTCGATACCCTGCTGGCGTCGGGCCGGTTCGTCTCGGTGGACTACCTCGGTGAGGACACCACCGACCGAGTCCAGGCGAAAGCAACCGTGGACGCGTATCTGTCACTGATACAACGCTTTTCGACGCGAAGAGCCGATGCGACAGCGCTGGAGATCTCACTCAAGCTGTCCGCGCTCGGCCAGGGAATCGA
>NZ_LVCU01000580.1:0-14863 GCF_001647185.1 Rhodococcus sp. EPR-147 | reverse complement strand
CGAGATCTCGGATCCGCCTGTGCAAGGGTGCGTACAACGAACCGTCGTCGGTGGCGTTTCAGAGTGCACGGGAGGTCTCCGACTCGTACCTGAGGTGCCTGCAGGTTTTGATGAACGGTCGCGGCTACCCGATGGTGGCCTCACACGATCCGGAGATGATCGACGCGGCGGAGCAGTTCGCGGCGTCCGCGGGCAGGTCGTCCGAGGAGTTCGAGTTCCAGATGCTGTACGGCATCCGCGATCCCGAGCAGCGCCGACTCGTCGATGCCGGGCGGCACGTTCGCGTGTATGTGCCCTACGGGTCGCAGTGGTACGGCTACTTCATGCGCAGACTGGCCGAGCGTCCGGCGAACCTGATGTTCTTCGCGCGATCGGTGCTCTCGCGTACATAGCGGGTGCACTCGACAACTCGCTCACCGCACAAGCGCGCGCGTTTGCCGGCTGCGCGCAGAATCGCGAGGTTTCCGAGGCGATTTCGCGCGCATTTGTCCACCACCGAAGTCGGCCGCCCTCTCGCCTCGGCGTTCCAGCGTGGATTAGGTCGTGCGACATCGGGGCATCCCGACGTCATGGCAAATTACAGAGTTATCGATCCGCAGGGAACCGTCGTCGAGACCAAGGACATCTCCAGTTCGGAGGACGCACACGCCTGGTTCAAGGACAGCAAGTCGGACAACGAGGAATTGGGATGGCGACTCGAGGTCGAGCACGACGGCGAGTGGGCCTTCTTCAGCGCCTCGGAGGGAACCGAGGACTAGTTCTCCTGGCCTGCAACAACTTCGGACGACCCTGCACACCGGCTACGCCGTACTGCAGGGTCGTTCGTTCGTTCGGGGACAGACAACTCGGGGGACCGACGACTCGAGAACGACGAACAGTGGGCAGCCCCGTACTGGAGCTGCCCACCTCTTGTCGCGGCGATGATCGCCGGAGTATTACCGGTCGTTCGATGGACGAGCCGTCGGAATCGTGGACTCAAGGTCGGCGACCTGGATCAGACGTGAGACCGAGCGTCCTGCGACGATCGACCATGATGCGCCGATGCCGGCCGTGTAGTCACGGACTGCATCGAAAACTGTGAGACCTGCGATGCCGAAGAATTCGACATTGGACAGATCGAGGGTGACATGCCTTTTGCTGGACACGCGGCTGCAGACGAAATCGGAGAACATCGGCGCGCTGCGCATGTCGATGTCGCCGTGGACGGCGACGACGAGTGAGCCGTCGGGGCCGTCGTGCGCGGTGAAGATTGCTCCGGTTGCTGCGACGGACACGGACTTCTCCGCGACAGTCACCGGGGTGGTTCGAACTTTGTTGCCTGAAGATTCAACACTCATGGCAGATCCCATCGATCGGTCGAACTGAGGGGGAAACCGATTGACGCAGCGGGAGCAGAATTTTAGCCTGACCCGGACGCCGACTTCGCTGCGTTTCCCCGTGACCGGCTGTTAGCTCAACCGTGGCCAACCCTACGGCACTGGCACGCTCGGAGTCCAGCATCGGCCCGAACAGGCCACCCACCAGCGGTTCGAACATCGCGCCGGTCGCGGCCCCTACGCGCGACGGCTGTTTCCCAGGTCCGCGTGATGTTCTCGCATAGCGCCGATCAGCGCTTCGAACACCCGATGCGCGGCGGCGAGATCGCCATCGGGGAGATCCGCCAATGCGGCGCTCGTCCGCTTACCGAGGGGGCCGAAGAACCCGCGAGCGACCTCCATCCCGTGCTCGTCGTACCGCAGAATGACCTTGCGTCGATCGGACGCGTCGGATTCGCGGCGGATGTGCCCGGAGGTGATCATGCGCTCGACGAGGTAGGTCATCGCCGCCGAGGACAGACCGAGCATCGTGCCCAGTTCCCCCGCCGTCAGCGGCGCACCCTCGACATCGGCGACCATGACGTGCAACAGAGCCCGAAAGTCATTGGGCCGCAGGCTGTGTAGAGCGCCGAACACTTGGCCGATCTGTTCGGAGACCGACGACAGCGCTCGTAGATCCGCGGAAATCGCGGATTCGAGGTGGTTTCGGTCGGCCATGTCGGTGGCAACTCCTTCGCTACGGTCACCGTCAGACTACTGCCCGCAAGAGATTCAGTTGCTTAATATCTAAGTAAATGAGATTGTTTCTTCGTGGACAGCACTCGAACCGAGAACAAGACCGTCTGGGACCGCGTCGCGGTCGCGGCCACCGGGCGTAGATCCGGGGCGCTGGCGGCAGCGATCTTCATCCTCGCCGTGGCCGTGATGGGGTTGGTCGGCAGCAACGATTCCGCCGACCAGTCGCCGAATTCGTTGCCGACGTCGGCCGAGTCCTACCAGGTCGACGAGCTTCTCGCCGAATTCCCGGATTACGACTCCGCACCGGTGATCCTGGTTCTGAGCCGGGCCGACGGCGGCGACCTGACAGCCGCCGACATCGAGGGCGCAGCTGCCGCACAGAGCAGGCTGCTCGCCGTCGATCGCTCGGTGCCGGACGAGCCCGGCCCGCCCCCGATCGTCGCACCCGACGGCAAAGCTGCGATCGCGCTGGTCCAGGTCGATTCCGAGTTGTCGGGCTTCACGCTCAACGAACTGATCACCGAGCTGCGATCCGCGGCCGGCGACGGCCTCTCTCCCGATCTGATCGCCCAGGTCACCGGCGGACCCGCTTTCGGTGCCGACATAGCGAACTCGTTCTCCGGAGCCAACTTCACGCTTCTGGCCGTCACCGCGCTCGTGGTGGCCGTCCTCCTCATCGTCACCTACCGATCACCCATCCTGTGGTTGGTGCCGTTGGCCGTCATCGGTTTCGCCGACCGATTCGCCACCACCGTCGGTACCGCGCTGGCCCAGGCCACCGGGCTCTCCTTCGACGGTTCGACCTCGGGAATCACCAGTGTGCTGGTGTTCGGCGCAGGCACGAACTACGCACTGCTGCTCATCTCTCGATACCGCGAGGAACTGCGTCGCGAGTCCGATCATCGCCTCGCCCTGCACCGCGCCGTTCGCCAGGCCGGGCCCGCCATCCTCGCCAGCAACGCAACCGTCGTACTGGCCCTGCTGACCTTGCTCCTCGCGATGCTGCCGAGCACCCGCAGCCTCGGGGCGCTGGCCGCGGCCGGTCTCGTCGTCGCAGCAGTGTTCGTCCTGTTCGTACTGCCGCCTCTACTGAAACTGTGCGGCCCGAAGCTGTTCTGGCCCTTCGTTCCCAAGGAGTCGGACCGTGACACCACCACGGAGGGCGTCTGGCATTCGATCGCCGCGGGAGTTGCCCGACGCCCCGTGGCCACCGCCTCGATCACGATCGTCGCACTGCTGGCCTGCTGCGCCGCACTGTTCGGGACTCAGATCGGACTCTCGCAAACCGAGCAGTTCCGTGTCACCGCCGAGTCCGTCGAAGGCTTCGACACCCTCTCCCAGCACTTCCCGGCCGGATCGGCCGATCCGATGACGGTCCTCGCTCCCACCGCCGACATCGATGCAGTCATCAGCACCGCCGAGGGCATCGACGGAGTCGTCTCGGTCGATCGCGTCGCAGATTCCGACACCGGACTCACCCGCCTGTCGGTCGTCACCGACGCGGCCCCCGCATCCGACGAGTCGTTCGCCGTCGTCGAGGACCTCCGCGCCGCACTCACCGGCGTGGACCGCGCACTGGTAGGCGGCAGCGATGCCAAGGCACTCGACACCACCGACGCAGCGGCCCGCGATCGCCTCGTGGTCATTCCCGCTATTCTCGCGGTCGTGCTCGCCGTGCTCCTTGTTCTGTTGCGCGCCCTGGTTGCGCCCCTGATCCTGGTCGCGACAACGGTATTGAGCGCAGTGGCCGCGATCGGGATCGGCAGCTGGGTGAGCCTGCACGTCTTCGGATTCCCCGCCCTCGACGACAACACTCCGCTGTTCGCGTTCCTGTTCCTGGTCGCGCTCGGCGTGGACTACACCATCTTCCTCGTCACTCGTACCCGGGAGGAGACGCCCCAGCACGGCACCAGATCTGCCATCGTGCGGGCGGTTTCGGCCACCGGAGGTGTCATCACGAGCGCGGGAATCGTTCTCGCAGCCGTGTTCTGCGTGCTCGGCGTGCTACCGCTGATCACCCTGACCCAACTCGGAATCATCGTCGGACTGGGTATTCTGCTCGATACCTTCGTGGTACGCACCGTCGTGATTCCCGCCCTGTTCACCCTCATCGGCCCGGGGATCTGGTGGCCGAACAGGATCGACTCGAACAAGAACACATCCGCAACCCAAGGAGCGAACACATGAAGATCCGCAACGCAGTCGGCCGCACCGCACTCGTCGGTGCCCTGGCCGCAGGCGCAATGCTGACCGCGGCCCCGGCGCAGGCGCAGCCGGTCGGCCCACTGGGATCGGTCGGACTCGAGCCGCTGGCTCCGATCCCGTCACTCGATGTCGAGCGCTACCTGGGCACCTGGAACCAGGTGGCCGCGGTGCCGCAGCCGTTCAACCTGATCTGCGCCCGCGACACCCAGGCGAACTACCAGATGATCGACGACGCCAACATCCGCGTCGAGAACACCTGCACCACCTGGACGGGCCAGGAAAACCGCATCGTCGGCAACGCACGAGTCAACGACACCGTCACCAATGCCCAACTGCACGTGAGCTTCCCGGGCGTTCCCACGCAGGAGAGCCAGGAGGGACCGACCAACTACATCGTCGCCTACATCGCCGACGACTACTCGTGGGCGTTCGTCGGAAGCCCCACCCGCACGTCCGGATTCGTGCTCAAGCGCACGCCCGACGTCAGCGTCGAGCAGTTCCGCGAGATCCGCGGCGTCGTCGAATCGCTGGGTTACGACTCGAACTTCATCACCACGACGCCCACCCCGGGCGGCGCGACGACGATTCAGCAGCTCTCGACGGTGTAATGCCTGCGGCAGTGGCGTGGCTCCGTTCCCGGGTCGTTTCGCGGGCTCCACTCCCGCGTGCCCCAGGGGCACTCGACCACGCCACTGCGGCTACGCCGCGCTGAGGATCGAGATCGCGAAGATCAAGCTGTCGCCCGGCTCGATTCCGGCCGCCGGATTGCCGCTCGCGTATCCGTCGGCCGAGGTGACCGCAACGGCGACGGTCGAGCCGACGGTCTGTCCGGCGATGGCCTTCTGGAAGCCTGCGACAACTCCGTCGAGCGGGAATTCGACCGGCGCGCCCCGCTCGAAGCTGCTGTCGAACGTTTCCCCGGTGCGTCCGTTGACGCCCATGTAGCAGACGGACACCTCGGCGTCGGCTGCAACGACCGGTCCGTCCCCCGCCATCAGCGTTTCGACCTGTGTCTCGCCGACGGCGAACGGTGTGTCGACGGTGACCGCGGGTGCGGCCGTGTCGGTGGATCCGACGACGGCCATGCTGCCGGAGTCCCCGTCCAGCGTCCATTCCGGAATGGCTGCCGCGTCGGGTGCCGCCGTGGGGCAGGTGCTCGAGGCGGCCGGGGCACCGGCGTCCGACGACGCGGAGGACGTGGAGGGTGCCGGGGACGAGGTGTCCTCGTCCGAGCTGCATGCGCCCGTCAACAGGACGAGCGAGACGGAGGCGGCCAGGAACATGGTGCGGGTGTAGGAGTTTTTCACCGCGCCCACGCTACAAGTACCGCCCCCGATGTCCGTCACACTGCGGCGCGGAGTACTTCTGCGACCGGGGTGGACGCTCGACCGATCAGGGCCTGCAGGTCTCCGGAATCGGTGTCGAGCTCGCCGCGGGCAATCCCGGCATCCGCGCTGGCCAGCATGGTTGCCACGAAGTCGGGCAGTCCTGCGCCCTGGAGAATCGCGGCGTACTCGGACTCGGAGACGTCCTTGTAGGCGATCGGCTTGCCGGAGAGTTCGCCGATGACGGCCGCGAGCTCGGCGTAGGTGAGGCGTTCGTCGCCGCCGAGCTCGTAGATCTTTCCGCCTTGATCGTCGAGTGTCAGCACGGCAGCGGCCGCGGCGGCGAAGTCGACGCGAGACGCGGCGGCGAGCTTGCCGTTGCCTGCCGCGCCGAGGAGCACTCCGCTCTCGACGGTCTGGGCGAGCGAACCGAGGTAGTTCTCCCAGTACCAGCCGTTGCGCAGGAATACCGCGGGGATCCTGGACGCGGCGAGGCGTTCCTCGGTCGCCTTGTGCTCGGGCGCGAGGCTCACTCCCGAAGTGTCTGCGGCCAGCAGGCTGGTGTAGGCGATCAGGCCCACTCCGGCAGCCTCCGCTGCCTCGATCACGTTGGTGTGCTGCGCAATTCGCTGACCCACCTCCGAGCCCGAGACGAGCAGAAGCTTGTCGACGCCGGCGAGAGCCGCCGTCATCGCGGCGGAATCGGAGTAGTCGGCGACCCGAACCACGACGCCGCGTTCGGCCAGCGGAGCGGCCTTGTCCGCGTTTCGGACGACCGCCACGATGTCGGCAGGTGCGACACCACGCTCGATGAGTGCGTCGACGACGAGTCCGCCGAGATTGCCCGTTGCTCCTGTTACCGCTGTGGTCATGATCGAACTCCTGAAGTCGAGGTGTCGAGTACCCCCTCACAATGCACTTACTTTTCGTCTAGTGCAACCCCTCCGGTCATTACTGACTCTTTGATATGCGCTAGCATGGCGATATGTCCGAGCCCGCAGAATCTCTCGAAGCGTCCGTCTTCGCGCGTGACTGTGCGTCGAGGCAGACATTGCAGAACGCCACCAGCAGGTGGGGCGTGCTCGCCCTCGCCGCCCTCACCGAGGGCGACTATCGATTCAACGCGTTGCGTCGACGCGTCGACGGTGTCAGCGAACGCATGCTCTCGCAGACCCTCCAGACCCTCGAGCGGGACGGCCTCGTGGTCCGCACCGTCCTCGAGACCATTCCGCCGAAGGTGGAGTACAGCCTCACCCCGCTGGGACGCGACGTCGGTACCCGATTGAGCGATCTCATCGAACTGATCGAAGGCAACATGCCTGCCGTCCTCGAGTCACGCGCCGAACACGACGCCCGCTGATCGGCTGGGTTCAGGCGGGCGGCGTCACCAGGCACCACTCGTTGCCCTCGGGATCGAGCAGCACCTGGAAGGTTCCCGCCGCGTCGGAGTGTCGGTCGCCGAGCACCCTCGCACCCAGGGCGACGGCCGACCCGACGGCACGGTCGATATCCGGTACGGCGACGTCGAGGTGCAGCCGGTTCTTACCCGCTTTGCCCTCCGGGACTCGCTGAAACGCCAGCCGAGTGAACCCGGGAACGTCGACGAAGTGCCATGCGGCGTCACGCACCATCGGCTCTCCGCCGAGTATCGCGGCCCAGAATTGCGCCAGCGATGCCGGGTCCGTGCAGTCGAAAACGACCTCGTCGATGCGTCCGATCACGGTCCGATCCTAGAGGCCACGCACACCCACCAGCGCGTTATTTCAGCGTGATACTACCGAGACGTTTCCGTGATGATGCCGAACCCGTGCCGCGTTCGGACCCGTCGAGACTCGACTCCAGGGCGTGCGGGCCCTGCGCACCATCGGCCCGACGACCGACACGCTCGGCACACCGGTGCCGACGCACTGATCTGGGGAGGCATTCACCATGTTCCACACCAAGAGGATTGTCGGCGGGGCGGCAGCATTCGGATTCGCGTGTGCATTCGCGGCACTGGTACCCGGGACTGCATCCGCAGCACCGGTCGCCTGCACCACCGCACCCGGAGGGGCCGATGTCGCTGCGCTCGTCGGAGGATCGCAGTGCGACAGCTCCGCAGACGTCGCGAGTGCGGCGGCCGGTCTCGGCCTCGAAGGCTGGGGTTCGGCCGAGGCGATGAACAACGCAGCCGCCCTTGCACTCGGACTGAACGGTGGAACTGCAGTGAGCAACGGCAGTTTCGGTGGCGCGCCTGCAGCGATCGCCTTCGGCCCCGGTGCTGTCGCACAGAACACGGCAGCCGGTCTCGGGCTCTCCATCGCGGTGGCAGCACCGGGCTCCACTATCACCCTCACCCCGAACGGCGCGGTGTGCAACGGTGCCGGAATCGCGGGCAGCTTCACCACCCTGCAGGGCTGCATCGGCTGACGTGCGCCACGGGGGGTGCGAGTGGGCGATATGGATGTCACCGAAGGCTGTGTGATCTACAGTCTCAGTGACCGGCAGTCTCGGTCACCCACAATCTCGGAACGCGAGTCGGAAACGGCACGCTGAACAAGGAGTTCGACGGCAATGATGTCCTACCTGCTCTACGACGTTCTGCTCCCCCAACTCGGCCACGACGTCGCGTCGTACTGGGCACACCTGCTGGTTGTCGCCCCGATCTGAGTTCTTTCTACCTTCCACGACGAAGACATCCCCGCTCGGCCGTCTCGGCCGGGCGGGGATGTCTCGTTCGAAACCGGAATCGAATCAGACCGGCTGGGGCAACAGTCGGGTCAACACATCCGACAGGGTCACGACGCCGACGCTGCGAGCCGGATCGTCCGCCGCCGCCGAACCGTCGACCACCAGTGCCAGGTGATGCCGGGTCTCGCGCATCGACTGCAGGGCAACGTACACCGGCGTCGTCGCCTCGAGCGTGTATGCCGGACGCGTGATCTCGGCGAGGGTCTGCGGAGCGGTCAACGTGTCGCGCACGTGCACCACGCCCTTGACCACGTCCGCGTCGCTGACCAGGATCCGCAGATGTCCCGAGCGACGTGAGGCCTCGCGCACGTCGTCGATCGTCGCTGTGGACGGTACCGACGTGGGCTTGCCGAACTGACGCACCAGGTCACCGACGGTCAATTCCTGCAGTTCCAGCGCACTCGAGATCTGCGCCTGATAGCTGGCATCGAGGGCACCGACGTTCACCGAATGCTCCACCAGCTGCCGAAGGTCGTCCGCGTTCTGGCCCGTACCCACGGTGTCGGCCGGTTCGACGCCGACCCGCCGCAGGCACCAGTTCGCCATGTTGTTCAGTGCCGTCAGCACCGGACGGGTGAGAAACATGAACGCGCGCATAGGGATTGCGAGCATCGTCGCGGACTTCTCCGGATGGGCGATGGCCCAGGACTTCGGAGCCATCTCACCGACCACCAGGTGCAGGAAGGTGACGATGATCAGCGCGAGCACGAAACCGAGGACGTCGGCGAACCAGTACGGCAGGCCGCCGCTCTCGAACAGGGGCGTGAGCCAGTAGTGCACGGCCGGCTTCGTCGTCGCACCGAGACCGAGGGTGCAGACGGTGATGCCGAGCTGGGAGCCGGCGAGCAGAACCGTCAGCTCGGACGAGCTGCGCAGCGCCGCACGAGCGGAGCGTGAATTGGGTGCCGCGTCTTCGAGCCGATGCCGCTTGGCGGCCAACAGCGCGAACTCGACGGCCACGAAGAAGGCACTGGCAGCGATGAGGCCGATCGTGACGGCCAGGAAAATCCAGATGTTGCTCATCGGTGCACACTTTCCTTCGACTCGGCCGACTCGTCGTCGTGTTCGGGGTCACGCTCGCCGAGCGTCAGAGTCAGCAGGGACGGGACGTGGCTGTCGATCTCCTCGATCTCGAGGATGACGAAACGAACGGGACTCTCCTCGTCGTTCGCCAGATCGGCGTTGTCCGGTGGTAGGTCCACTTCGATCCGTTCCCCGACATCGGGGAGAGATCCGTTGTGCGCGATGGCGAAACCGGCAATGGTCTCGTAGTCACCCTCGGGCAGATCGATGCCGATGGCACGTTCGACCTCGTCGACGTGCACCTCGCCGGCCATGGTCCAGCTGCCGTCGTCGGCACTGACCGGGCTCGGATCGGACAGGTCGTCGTCGTGCTCGTCGGTGATCTCGCCGACCAGCTCCTCGGCCAGGTCCTCGATCGTGATGACGCCGGTCAGACCGCCGTATTCGTCGATCACACAAGCCAATTGGTTCTTGGTCGAGCGCAACTCGCGCATCGCGTCGGGCAGGGTCTGGATCTCCGGGAGGATCAGCGCGTCACGCGTGAGCTCGGAGATCGGTGTGGAACCCGGCACCGTCGCGGACAGGACGTCCGCGAGATGGACGACGCCGACGATACCGTCGTCCTCGTCGAGCACCGGATACCTCGAGTGCTCCTGCCCCATCAGGGCAGCGACCTCGCTGAGGGTGTCGGTGTCTCGGACCGTCGCCGATCGCGAACGCGGGATCATCGCGTGTTCGACTGTGCGAGTGGGGAAATCGAGGATTCGATCGAGCAGCGTCGACAACTCGTCGGGCAGATCGCCGGTCTCGCGGGAATCCGAGACGATGTGCTCGAGGTCGCGCAGGCTCGCCGAGTGCTCCACGTCGTGGACCGGCTCGATCTTGAGAGCCTTGAGCAACAGGTTCGACGACTGGTCGAAGATGGTGATCAACCACCCGAAGAGCTTGAGGTAGATGGTCGTCGACAGCGAGAGCCATCGAGCCACCGGCTCGGGGCGGGCGATCGCGAAGTTCTTCGGGAACAGTTCACCGAAGAGCATCTGCACGAACGTCGCGAACATGATCGCCAGAACGGCACCGAGGCCGACACCGACGGCCGTCGGAACTCCGACGCCGCCCAGTATCGCGCCGAAGGACTGACCGATCAGCGGTTCGGCGACGTAGCCGACCAGCAGGCCGGTGACCGTGATGCCCAGCTGCGCACCGGACAGCATGAACGACGTGCGCTTGGTGACGGTCAGGGTACGAGCGGCGACGGCGTCACCGGCCTCGGCACGCGCCTTGAGCCGGGACCGGTCGACGGTCATGTACGCGAATTCCTGGGCTACGAAGTAGCCGGTCGCGACGGTGATGAGGAAAACGACGAGCAGGCCGAGCAGAAGAGTGAGCAGAACGCTCATTCGCCGGACACCGCCTCGCACGTAGTAGCTGTGGTGCGGGGAGCCGTGTCCGGCCCGGGTTTATCGCTGTCCATGATTCCTCAGGGTCGTAATGGGTGAAGTTTGTCCGATACTACCGGGTCGAAGTCAGTGTCGGGTCACGGCGCCTTCACGACCAGGACGGGAACCGGGCAGTCCAGCAGCACTCGCTGCACGGTGCTGCCCATCAGGAACTTGCCCACCGCGGAGCGACGCTTGGAGCCGATGACGACCATGCCCGCACCGACGTCTGCGACGAGATCGACCAGCGCGCCGGCCGGGTCGCCCCCGTCGGGCTCGACGCGCACGGTGGTGGCAGTTCCGGGAAGGGTTTTCTCCACCTCGGCCTGCGCTGCCGCGCGGTCCTCTGCCGATACGGAATCGCGGTCCACCACGGACAACACGATCAGCTCGGCCTGACGCAGCTCGGCCTCGGCGGCACCGCGGCGCAACGCTTCCTGCCCCTCCGGTGTGTTGCTCATCGCTACTGCCACTGCGCTCGCTACCGACACGTTCTCTCCCGTTGCTCGTTGCTCGTCTTCACCGAGGATCACCCTCGGGGATTTGTGAACTGGACTAATCAGACAAACTGTATCTAACCTGACGCTGTGACACCCCACACGAAAGGTCTCTGATGGCGATATCGCCCACACTGCTACGAACGGCCGGAGCCTTGGTGGTGGTGGGAGCAGTCACCGTTGCCGGAATCGACGCCGCTCGCAGTGCCAGCGGCTCCGACGCCCGAGCCAAATTGACACTGATCGCACCGGCCGCCGCGGGCGGAGGCTGGGATCTGGTCGCCCGCGAATCGCAACAGGCGCTACGTAGCGACGGCATCGTCAACAACGCTCAGGTCGTCAATGTCCCCGGTGCCGGCGGCACAATTGGCCTGAGCCAACTCGACAACCTCAGCGGTCAGCCCACCACCGTCATGATCACCGGAACCGTCATGCTCGGCGGCATCGCGATCAACAACTCCGAGACCACCCTGGCCGACACCGTCCCGATCGCCAAGCTCGCCGAGGACTTCGAGGTCTTCGTGGTGCCCAAGGATTCACCCATCCAGAATCTCGAGGACATGATCGAGGCATGGCGGGCCAATCCCGGTGGACTACCGATCGGCGGCGGCTCCCTCGGCGGAATCGACCACATCGTCGCGGGTCAGTTGGCGCAGGAAGCCGACATCGACCCGGCCGCAATCAATTACATCGCCTACTCCGGAGGTGGCGAGGTCCTGACGTCGCTGCTGTCGAACACCGTCGGCGTCGCGGTCAGTGGCTTCAACGACTTCCGCGACCAGATCGAGGCAGGCAACGTACGCGCACTCGCCGTCGCCTCGCCCGAGCCGCTCGAGGGATTCGACGTGGACACGTTCATCGAACAGGGCTACAACGTCGACCTCGTGAACTGGCGTGGAATCGTTGCGCCCCCGGGGATCTCGGACGAGGACCGGCAAACTCTCGTCGACATCGTCACCGAGATGGTCGAAACCGAGCAGTGGGCCACAGCCGTCGAACGCAACCGCTGGAAGGAATCCGTCCTGACCGGAGACGAATTCGGCGAATTCCTCGAGGTCGAGCAGACACGGATCACCGGAATTCTCGAGGAATTGGGGCTGGTATGACAACGACGACCACAGACACCGACACGGGTACGTCCCGGTCGTTCTGGACCGGCCGCAGCGGCCTGATCGTCCCGGCACTTCTCGTTGCACTGGGAGTGTTCCTGGTCTACGGAACCGTCACGATGGATGTTCCGTCCACCGCCACCTCGCCTGGCCCACAGGTCTTTCCGGCCATCGTCGCCGGCGGCTGCTTCGTCGTCGCCCTGTTGGTCACCATTCAGTTGATGGTCAAGCCCGACGTGATCGACCGCGGGGTCGACGCCGACGGAAAGCCGCACACCGGCACCGTCAGCAACTGGCGAACTCTGTCGATCACCGTCGGATCGGTGGCATTGTTCATCGCCCTGCTCGACCCGCTCGGCTGGGTCCTGGCCGGCGCGCTGCTGTTCTGGGGCGTGTCGGTCGGATTGGGCGGTCGCCGTTACGTGTTCGACGCGGCAGTAGCACTGCTGGTCTCGAGCACGATTCAGATCGCATTCTCCGCCGGCCTCGGGCTGACCCTGCCCGGCGGCGTCCTCGCCCACATCTTCTGACGGAGCTGAACTTCTGATGGATTCATTGAGCAATCTCATCGACGGATTCGGCACCGCGCTCACTCCGATGAACCTCGTCTGGGTGTTCGTCGGCGCGCTGCTCGGAACCGCCGTGGGCGTCCTGCCCGGTCTCGGCTCCGCCATGGCCGTGGCCCTGCTGCTGCCCGTCACCTTCACCCTCGACCCGACCGCCGCGCTGATCATGTTCGCCGGAGTGTATTTCGGCGGCCTGTTCGGCGATTCCATCTCGGGCATTCTGATGAACACCCCAGGCAACAGCACTGCTATCGCAGGCACGTTCGAGGGCCATCGGATGGCCAAGAACGGCCGCGCCCCACAGGCTTTGGCCACCTCGGCGATCGGCGCGTTCATCGGCGGTATCGTCGCGACGACCCTGGTGGTGTTCTTCGCCCCGACGCTCGCCGCCTTGGCGACCAACTTCGGTCCCGCCGAATATCTCGCCCTCGCGGTGTTCGCGTTCATCGCCACCTCGGCTGTGGTCTCGGATTCCGCGCTCAAGGGCCTGACCGCACTGCTGATCGGTCTCACCCTCGCCGTCATCGGTATCGACGGCCCCTCGGGCGCTTCACGATTCACGTTCGAGGTTCCTGCCCTGTTCGACGGCATCCACATCGTCGTCATCACCGTCGCGATGCTCGCCCTCGGTGAGGTCATCCACATCGCGTCGAAGATCGGTCGACCCGAGGACCGTTCGCTGATCAAGTCGCAGGGACGACCGTGGCTGAGCAAGGCAGAGTTCCGCGATGCGTTGCCGGCATGGATGCGCGGTACGGCATTCGGCGTACCGTTCGGTGTGATCCCCGCAGGTGGTGCCGAAGTGCCGAGCTTCCTGGCCTACGGCACCGAGCGCAGGCTCGATCGCAAGCGCGAGAAGCCGATGTTCGGCAAGGGTGCCATTCGCGGCGTCGCGGGTCCCGAGGCGGCCGGAAACTCCACGGCCGGAACGGCGATGGGCGCGCTGTTGGCTCTGGGTCTGCCCACGTCTGCGACGGCGGCGATCATGTTGGCGGCCTTCCAGCAGTACGGCATGCAACCCGGGCCCCTGCTCTTCGAGCGCAGCGGCGACATCGTCTGGGCCCTGCTGGCCAGCCTGTTTGTGGCCATGATCGTGCTGTTGATCCTCAACCTGCCGTTCGCACCGCTGTGGGCGCAGCTGCTGAAGATCCCGAAGAACTATCTCTACGCCGGTATTTCGGTGTTCGCAGCTCTCGGCGTCTACGCGTCGAGTGCGTCGATCGTGGACCTGATCTTCATGCTCGGGCTCGGCATCGTCGGATTCATGATGCGGCGCTACGAAATTCCACTCGCACCGGTGCTCATCGCGGTGATCCTCGGCCCGCTCGCCGAGGAATCACTGCGACGCGCACTGGCCGTCAGCGAAGGAGATCCGTCGATTCTGATCAGCAGCGGCATCACCATCGTGCTCTACGCACTGATGGTCATCGCTGTGGTGTTCTCGATCGTCAGCAAGATCCGCGCCCGTAAGACCGCGGACTTCTAGAGCTCTGTGTGCCCACAGATTGTTCAGATGCCCACCTGTGACGGTGGGCATCTGAATATCTGGTCGGCAAACGCCGGGCACTGCTAGTGCTGCAAGGCCGGGTAATCCGTGTAGCCCTCGGCACCATCGGTGTAGAAGGTGCTCGGATCGGGCTCGTTCAACGGCAGATCCTCGCGCCAGCGGTAGGCGAGGTCGGGGTTGGCGATTGCCGGACGGCCGACGACAACTGCGTCGCCGATGCCGTTGTCGAGAAGTGAGAGCGCCTCGTCGCGGGTGGTGATCTCACCGAAGCCACTGTTGACGAGCACCGGGCCGCCGAAGGCCTGTCGCAGATCCTGGACGAGCTCACCCGACGGGTCCTTGTGCAGCACACTGAGGTACGCCAGTCCCAGGGGGGCGATTCGATCGACCAATGCGCGGTAGGTGGTG